>JBGSWX010000099.1:0-1715 GCA_041751695.1 Burkholderiaceae bacterium
TTTTCTGGCGAGATCAGCTGGCTTTTCACCGGGGCGTTGCACGCTCGGGGAGCCTGGCTTTGGCGTAGCTGCATAGTTCGCTAACCGCCGCCGTGCACGCACGGCCCTCGCATTTCAATCGCCGCATTCATCGCGGCACCCTGCTGTAAACAGGTTCATCGCATGACCGAACTCGAATTCAAGGCGCTTGCGGCACAAGGCTACAACCGCATCCCATTGATCGCGGAAAGCTTTGCCGACCTCGAGACGCCGCTGTCGCTTTATCTGAAACTCGCCAACGAGCCGAATACGTTCTTGCTGGAATCGGTGGTCGGGGGCGAGCGCTTCGGTCGCTATTCGTTTATCGGATTGGCCGCACGCACGTCGATTCGCTCGTTCATTCGCGGCGACGACACGACGACCGAAATTGTGGAAAGCGGTGTCGTGACGAAAACGATCGACGGTGACCCGCTCACCGCCGTGCAGCGCTACGCCGATCAGTTCAAGGTGGCAGTGCGCCCCGGGCTGCCGCGCTTTGCGGGCGGACTCGCCGGTTACTTCGGCTATGACACGGTGCGAGTCATCGAAAAGAAACTCGCGCAGCCTAAGCCGGACGACGTCGGCGTCCCGGACATTCTGCTTCTGCTCGCCGAAGAGGTTGCCGTGATCGATAACCTTGCCGGCCGCATTTACCTGATCGTGTATGCCGATCCGAGAACAAGCGAGGCGTATGCGAAGGCGCGGCAGCGACTGCGCGAATTGAAGACGCGGCTGTACCGCCCAATCGAACCGCCGCATGCGCGCGCGAGCGTGCGCCGCGAGGAGTACCGCGAGCTTGCCAAGAGTGATTACCTTCAGGCGGTCGGCAAGGCAAAGGAATACATAGTCGCCGGTGATGTGATGCAGGTGCAACTCGGGCAGCGCATCCGCAAGCCGTATGCGGACTCGCCGTTGTCGCTGTATCGCGCGTTGCGCACGCTGAATCCGTCGCCGTACATGTATTTCTACAACTTCGGAGATTTCCACGTGGTCGGTGCGTCGCCCGAAATTCTGGTGCGCAGCGAAGACCGTCAAGGCAAGCGCTTCGTTGCGATTCGTCCGATCGCCGGCACGCGGCCGCGCGGCGCAACGCCCGAGCAGGATGAAGCGCTGGCGGCGGAGCTGCTGGCCGATCCGAAGGAGCGCGCCGAGCACTTGATGTTGATCGATCTTGCGCGCAACGACATCGGCCGTATCGTCGAAACCGGCAGCGTCAAGGTCACCGAGCAATACGTGATCGAAAAGTATTCGCACGTACAGCATCTGGTCAGCCACGTCGAAGGCGCGCTGAAGCCGGGCATGAATAATTTTGACGTGCTGCGTGCGACGTTTCCCGCTGGAACATTGACCGGCGCCCCCAAGGTGCGCGCGATGGAGATCATCGACGAGCTAGAACCTGTCAAGCGCGGCATCTACGGCGGCGCGGTGGGCTACCTGAGCTTTGCGGGCGACATGGATCTGGCGATTGCGATTCGTACTGCCGTTGTCAAGGGCAATATGCTGTTTGTGCAGGCGGCAGCGGGCATCGTTGCCGATTCGATAGCGGAAAACGAGTGGAAGGAAACTGAAGTGAAAGCGCGCGCGGTGTTGCGCGCGGCCGAACAGGTCGAAGACGGATTCGACGCCGACTGACGGGGCAGTGACCGCATGTTGCTAATGATCGATAACTACGACAGCTTCACCTATAACCTCGTGCA
>JBGSWX010000100.1:0-3332 GCA_041751695.1 Burkholderiaceae bacterium
CGCCGGGCCGCCGGTCCATAGCGCGGTCGGCTCGCGCAGCATGTGATCGATTTGCGCGGCATCTTCGTGCTTCGCCGCCACGCGCAGCCGCACGTCGGTCGCTGCTCCCACGCGGGTCGCATTCAGCAACCGGTCGGTGTCATCGCCGAGCACGCTCATCACGCCGATCAGATCGAAGCGCAACTGCAGCTCGCGCCCGACTCTTTTCTGCATCACGTCCATCGCCAGCCGCGCACGCGCTTCGGCGCCTTCGCCTGCATAAGAGATCTCTCCCTCGCCGAGCCAGCCGCCGTCGAAGAACACATTCGCCTTCAGCGTCGGCGTGCGTGGATGGCCTCGCACTCCCGTCAGCCGTACGCGGTCGCGCCCGACTTCGGCCACTTCGGCGTCGCTGATGTCGGCCACCACATCGGGCGTTAAATACTTTGCGGGGTCATGAATCTCGTACAACAGTTGCTCTTTCACCGTGCGCGCGTCGACCAGGCCGCCGCTGTTCGACGCCTTGGTCACGATGCAGCTTCCATCGGCCGCAATCTCCGCAATCGGAAAGCCCACATCATCCAGATTGGGCACATCCTTGTAACCCGGGTCCGCGAAATATCCGCCGGTCGCCTGCGCACCGCATTCGAGTAGATGGCCCGCCATCGTCGCGCCCGCCAGCTGATCCCATTCATCTTCGCCCCAACCGAAGTGCGCGATCGCCGGCGCCAGCGTCAACGAAGGATCGGCTACGCGCCCGGTGACGACGATCTGCGCGCCGGCCGCAATCGCTTCGGCCATCGCAAAGGCGCCCTGATAAGCATTGGCGCACACGAAGCGGCGCTCGTCGAAGGCGCCGTCCAGCGCGTCGCGCACGATCTGCCGGCGGTCAACGCTCGAAAGGTCATCGCCTTCGACCACCGCCACGCGCGGCACGCGCAACCCGAGCTCGCGCGCCAGCCGGTGAATCATCGCCGCCGCGCCGCGTGGGTTGGCCGCACCGAAGTTGCCCACGATCGTGATGTTGTGCTTGATGCAGTCGGTCAGAATCGGCCGCAGCACCAGCTCGAGCAGCGCCTCGTAGCCGAGCTCCGGATTCGCCTTGCGCGCCAGTTGTGCCAACGCGAGTGTGCGTTCGGCCAGCATTTCAAAAACAATCACGGCCGGTCCGCCGCGTTCGATCAGCGTGCGTACCACGGGCCCGGGCGCATCGATCCGATCGCCCGAAAAACCGGCGCCGCAACCCACTGCCAGCGTCTCCGTGTGCTTGCCCTGCCGCATGGCGCGAGTTTGCCCGATTTCTGTCATCAGCCGGAACAGCGCCGCTTACACCCGCCAAATTTTGCCGTTGCAGCGCGGCAACCTTTGGCAACATAGGTCGCTAGTAGAAACGAGCAGAGCCCCGAATTGAATTTCCAGAACTTCGAAACCGTGCAAGCGCCGCTGCGCAAGGTGCAGCCGCCGCCCGCGCCGGTGACACTGCGCTTTAGCCATACCGAACTGTTCGGTGAAAAGGTGAAGTGGCTGCCGCCATATCGGCTGGCACCCTCGTTCGCCAGCGCCGATGGGCAGAGCATTATTTATCGGCGCCGCTCGCAAGTCGTGCTGGTCGGTGAAAGCGGTGAAACCCATATGGGCCAGGGGACGTCGTTCGCACTCGGCGCCGGCAGCGAGATGCGCGTGCGCATTGACGCGCATGGCTACGCGCGCATCGTGCGCCCGACGCGCTCCGGTCAGATGATCGATCCCGTCTCCAACGTGGTCGACGGCGCGGCGGACATGGAACGAGACGCCGCGCTCTCCGTGTGCTCGCATTTGAACGAGCATGTCGAATCGCTCGCGTTTCCGCATCGATGGACGCCTTCGCCCGACCAGGTGCTGCTGCCGGTGGCAGCGCGCGCGTTTACCGAGCAGCAGCCGAAGCCGCCAAAGGCCGCGATGTCGACCGATCCGCGCGTCAAAGCAGCGGCCGACCCGCAGGAGATGAATGATTACCTCGACGCGC
This sequence comes from Burkholderiaceae bacterium, assembly GCA_041751695.1. Lineage (GTDB taxonomy): Bacteria > Pseudomonadota > Gammaproteobacteria > Burkholderiales > Burkholderiaceae_F > JACCZX01. The sequence continues at coordinate 1,985 of JBGSWX010000100.1, forward strand.
GCGCGGCGTGGTTGGCGCGTCGCCTCGCGTGGGATGCCGCGCAGCGCTCGATCCATCAATTGAAAGAGAAGGCCGAGAGCGGCGACCTCGACGCGATGCAGGAGTATCTGATGAAGTGCCTGCAAGACGTGCTGTGGCCGTTGCCGACCATCATCAGTTACGAGTTCAACGGGCAGAGTGAAGCCCGGCTCGAATTCGTCGTCCCCGGTCTTGACGCCATCCCTGACCGCGAAGCCGCGATGGCAAGCGGCAACCGCGTCGAGATCCGCCGCATGCCAGATCTCTCGCACACCAAGCTGCACAACCAGCACGCGCTCGGACTGGTGGTGCGCCTGCTGGGCGAACTGTTTGCATCGCTGCCGACGATCGAGACCGTCACCGTCTCGGCTCTGCAAGTTCCGATCAACGGCAAATCGCAGCGCTACATCGCCTCCGCGCAGGCCGAGCGCTCGCAGTGGTCATCGCTGCATTCAAATGGAACGGTCACCGCAGACCAGGCGATTCGTTGCCTGAATCAACTGCGCGCACGCTGCAATCTGACCGCGCTCGGCGCGTTCATGGCGGTCGAGGCGATCAACTAACGATCGACTGAGCGCCTCCCGCAGAACGCCGCCGCAGGGCGGCGTTGCGAGCCCACGGCCGAGCTTCGGCACAATGGCCGGATGCCGAAGAACTATGCAATGGGCGGCCGAGTTTCTGCAGCCCCACCGAGCGATCGACCGCAATCGCCGCAGCGTCCACCTCTGCGCAAGCGCCTGGGCGCGCTGCGCAATCTTCCGCCGTTCCTGAAGCTCGTCTGGCAAACCAGCCCGGCGCTGACGGCGAGCCAGGGCGTGCTGCGCATTCTTCGCGCGCTGTTGCCTGTGGTCACGCTGTATATCGGCAAGCTGATCATCGACGAGGTGGTGCTGCTCGCCGGGCCGTCGATCAACAACGCGTCTGTGAACGACACGCTGCGCGAATGGATCGACAGCGGAGCGCTCGATCGCATCGGCTGGCTGCTCGCAATCGAGTTTGCGCTGGCCGTCTCCTCCGACGTGCTCGGCCGAGTCGTTTCGCTGCTCGACTCGCTGTTATCCGAGCGCTTCAGCAACGAGACGAGTCTTCGTTTGATGACTCACGCGGCCACGCTCGACCTCGAAGACTTCGAAGACAGCGAACTGCAAGACAGTCTGGAGCGTGCGCGCCGGCAAGCCGCGGGACGAATCGGCTTGATCGGTCAGCTGTTCGGGCAGGCGCAGGGTGTGATCACTATTCTCAGCTTTGCTGCCGGATTGCTGGTGTACGCGCCGTGGCTGATCGTGCTGCTCGCCGTGGCTCTGATACCAGCGTTCATCGGTGAGACGTA
>JBGSWX010000101.1:0-3377 GCA_041751695.1 Burkholderiaceae bacterium
GGCGAAGACGTGACCGCCAACATTCGCACGATTCGGGCGATACCGCTGAAGCTTGCCGCGCGCGGGCGCGCATTGCTGCCCGAAGTGCTCGAAGTGCGCGGCGAGGTAATGATGTTCAAGCGCGAGTTCGAGCGCTTGAACGAGCGCCAGCGCGCAAAGGAAGAACGCGAGTACGTCAATCCGCGCAACGCGGCCGCCGGCGCGTTGCGGCAGCTCGATTCACGCATCACGGCGGAGCGCTCACTGCGATTCTTTGCCTATGGGTTAGGCGAGCTGCGGGGCCCTTCCGAGCCGACGACTCATGCAGCGCTGCTCGATTGGTTCGTGAAGCTCGGCGTGCCGGTGGCGACCGAGCGCGCAGTGGTCAGCGGTGTCGCGGGCTGTTTGCGCTTCTATCAAGCGGTGGGCGAGCGGCGCGCGAAACTGCCTTACGAAATCGACGGCGTCGTCTACCGGGTCAACTCGCGCGAACAGCAGCAATTGCTGGGCTACGTGTCGCGTGCGCCGCGCTTCGCGATCGCGCACAAGTTTCCGGCGCAGGAAGCGGTCACGCAGTTGATCGGCATCGACATTCAGGTCGGTCGCACCGGCGCGCTGACTCCCGTGGGGCGGCTGGCTCCGGTGTTCGTCGGCGGCGTTACCGTGACCAACGCCACCTTGCACAACGAGGACGAGATCCGGCGCAAGGACGTTCGCATCGGGGACACCGTGACCGTGCGGCGCGCCGGTGATGTCATTCCCGAAGTCGTCGCCGTGATCGCGGAGCGGCGGCCGCGCAACGCGCGCGTTTTCAAGATGCCCACCCAATGTCCGGTGTGCGGATCGAAGGTGTATCGCGAGGAGGGCGAGGCAGTCGCGCGCTGCACTGGTGGCCTGATATGTGCCGCGCAGCGCAAGCAGGCGCTGCTGCATTTCGCCAGCCGTCGCGCACTCGACATCGAAGGGTTGGGCGACAAGGTGGTCGAACAGTTGGTCGATAGCGAATTGGTGCATACGCCGGCTGACTTGTTCAAGCTCGGCATGGACACTCTGGCCGGCCTCGAACGGATGGCCGATAAGTCGGCAGCGAATCTGGTCGCAGCGTTCGAGCGAGCGCGCAGCACGACACTCGAGCGCTTCATCTTTGCGCTCGGCATTCGGCATGTGGGCGAATCGACCGCGCGTGATCTGGCCCGATACTTCGGCAAGCTCGACCCGATCATCTGCGCCGCGGAAGCCGACCTGCTGCAGGTGCCCGATGTCGGCCCGGTCGTTGCGGCCTCGATCGCCCACTTCTTTGCCGAGCCGCACAACCGCGGAGTGGTCGAGCAGTTGCGGGTGGCCGGCGTGCATTGGACCGAGAGCGAACCGGTACGTGAGCCCGTGGGCCGTTTTGCCGGCAAGACGTTCGTCATCACCGGAACATTGCCGACGCTCAAGCGCGAGGACGCCAAATCAATAATCGAAGCTGCCGGCGGCAAGGTTTCGGGTTCGGTGTCGAAGAAAACCGATTACGTGGTCGCCGGCGAGGATGCGGGTTCAAAGCTGGCGAAAGCGAGCGAACTCGGAGTGACTATCATCGACGAGGCGAAATTGCAGAAAATGTTGGGGGACTGATTTGTACGCAATCATCGGCGGCAGCGGCATGGCCAAGCTCACCGCGCTGCAGAATCCGCGTAGGCAGGTGATGCGCACGCCGTATGGCGAGCCGTCGGGCGCGCTGACGTTCGGTGAGTTCGCCGGCGCCGAGGTCGTGTTCCTCGCGCGCCACGGCTACGGCCACACGCTTTCACCGCACGAGATCAACTATCGCGCCAACATCTGGGCGTTGAAGGAGCTGAAGGTCGAAGGCGTCATTGCGGTGGCCACCGTCGGCGGAATCCGCGTCGACCTGGCGCCGGGCACGCTCGTGCTGCCCGATCAGATCATTGACTACACGTATAGCCGTAAGAGTACGTTCTTCGAAGGCTCGGAGATGCCGGTGATCCATGTCGACTTCACGCAGCCATACTCGCGTGCGCTGCGCGAGCGCTTGATCAAGGCGGCCGCGTCGTGCAATGAGAAGGTTTTCGACGGCGCCGTGTACGCGTGCACGCAGGGGCCGCGGCTTGAAACCGCCGCCGAGATCGAGCGCATCGCGCGCGAGGGCGGCGACGTGGTCGGCATGACGGGGATGCCGGAAACCGTCCTGGCGCGCGAAGTCGGCCTCGCATACGCATCGCTCGCGGTGGTGATCAACCACGCCGCCGGCCGCGGCGACAGCGTGCAGGCGATCAAGCTCGAAGCACTCGGTGAGGTGATGCAGGAAGCGATCATGCGCGCGGTGCGTATCTTGTCCGCTTTTTTTGGGAAAGCATCGTGATCCAAGACATCCTGCGCATGGGCGACCCGCGCCTGCTGCGCGTGTCTGAGCCAGTGCACGATGTGCAGGCGCCCGAGCTCAAGACCTTGATCGACGATATGTTCGAAACGATGCACGCCGCCAATGGCGCCGGGTTGGCTGCACCGCAGATCGGCGTGCTCTTGCGCGTGGTGATCTTCGGCTACAGCGATCCGGAGGCGCGCAACCCGCGCTACCCGGACGCCGATCCGGTTCCGCAAACCATCCTCATCAATCCGGTGATCGAGCCGGTGTCGGATCAAATCGAGGAAGGCTGGGAGGGTTGCCTATCGGTACCCGGCTTGCGCGGCGTTGTTCCGCGCTACGCAAAGGTTCGCTACCGGGGCGTCGATCTGGAAGGCCGGCCGATCGATCGCGTGGTCGATGGCTTTCATGCGCGGGTGGTGCAGCACGAGTGCGATCACCTCGACGGCATTTTGTATCCGATGCGCGTGCGCGACTTTTCGCGCTTCGGCTACACCGATATCTTGTTTCCGGAGATGGCCGACGCCGACGATTGATGCGAAGGCGCCAACGCCGCGAGCAAGTCGCTCTCGATTGCGAGCTGGCCTTTGACGGTCGCCAGCTGCGCACCTGACACCAGAAACACGTCTTCGGCGCGCTCACCGAGCGTCAACACCTTGGCGGTGTGCACTTCCACATCATGCTTGGCAAGCACGCGCGCGATTGAATACAAAAGGCCGAGACGATCGGTCCCTGTCACCGACAACAGATAGTGCAAGCCGCGCTCGTCGGGCTCCAGCTGCACGCTCGGCGACACCGGAAACTGCCGCGACTGGCGCGATTGCCGGTATGGCGCTGCTTTTTGCTGCACCGGCGGCTCCTGCTCTTTCGCAATCCATTCGGCCAGTTCGTGCTCGATCTGGCTCAACAGCTCGCGATAGTGGCGCGCGCGGCCGTGATCGGTGACGAGAAACGTGTCCAGCGCATAGCGGTGGCGCGTGGTGTGCACGCGCGCGTCGAGAATGCTCAAATTGCGGCTGTCGAAATAGCCGCA
>JBGSWX010000102.1:0-15983 GCA_041751695.1 Burkholderiaceae bacterium
CATGCAGACCCGCGCTCGGGCGAGCGCATCTATCGCTTGGAGAATATCAAGCGCGAAGAGCCGAGCGCGGAGTTGTTCAAGGTGCCGGCCGATTTCGAGCTGAAAACGGCGCCGGCGCCGCGCGGCGCGGAACGCAGATAGATCCGCTTGCGCTGCCGGTCAGATTGTGACTGCTGGTTCCGCCTTCCGCTGACGCGCGAGCACCGCTGCAAGATACCGCCCTGTGTAACTCTGATCGCTCGCGGCCACGACTTCCGGCGCCCCGCTCGCGATGATTTCGCCACCGCCGTCGCCGCCTTCGGGTCCGAGATCGATTACCCAGTCGGCCGTCTTGACCACGTCGAGGTTGTGCTCGATGACGATGACCGTGTTGCCGGTGTCGCGCAGCTGATGCAGCACCTTCAGCAGTAGCGCGATATCGTGAAAGTGCAATCCAGTGGTCGGCTCGTCGAGAATGTAAAGCGTGCGGCCGGTGTCGCGCTTCGATAGCTCGAGCGAGAGCTTCACGCGCTGCGCTTCGCCGCCGGACAGCGTGACGGCACTCTGACCAAGCTTGATGTAGCCGAGCCCGACGTCGAGCAGCGTCTGCAATTTTCTGGCGATGGTCGGCACCGCGCTGAAAAATCCGAACGCGTCTTCGACCGTCAGGCCCAGCACGTCGGCAATGCTCTTGCCCTTGTAATGCACTTCGAGCGTTTCTCGGTTGTAGCGCTTGCCGTGGCAGATGTCGCACGGCACGTACATGTCGGGCAGAAAATGCATCTCGACCTTGATGACGCCGTCGCCCTGGCATGTCTCGCAACGACCACCTTTGACGTTGAATGAAAAGCGGCCGGCTTCGTAGCCGCGCTCGCGCGCGGTCGGCGTTTCTGCAAACAGCTCGCGGATTGGCGTGAACAAGCCCGTGTAGGTCGCGGGATTCGAGCGCGGCGTGCGGCCGATCGCGCTTTGATCGACGTTGATGGCCTTGTCGAAATTCTCCATGCCGTCGATCGTCACGTAGGGCGCGGGCTCGGCCGAAGATCCATATAAATGTCGCGCGACCGCGGCGTATAGCGTGTCGTTGATCAGTGTGGACTTGCCTGAACCCGAGACACCGGTGATGCACGTCAACAGCCCGACCGGAATCTCAAGAGTGATGTTCTTCAGATTGTTGCCGCTGGCCCCGGCGAGCTGCAGCCACGTCGTAAACGGCGGGGTGCGATCGTCGGGTATCTCGATCTGCCGGCGGCCCGATAGATACTGGCCGGTCAGCGAGTTCGGGTCGTCGAGCACGTCTTCGAACGCGCCTTGCGCAATCACTTCGCCGCCGTGCACACCGGGGCCCGGGCCCATGTCGACCAGGTGATCGGCCGCGCGAATCGCGTCTTCGTCGTGTTCGACCACGATCACGGTGTTACCCAGATCGCGCAGGTGTTTCAGCGTATCGATCAGGCGACCGTTGTCGCGTTGATGCAAGCCGATCGACGGCTCGTCGAGCACGTACATCACGCCGGTGAGGCCCGAGCCGATCTGCGACGCCAGCCGAATACGCTGCGATTCGCCACCCGACAGCGTCTCGGCCGAGCGGTCGAGCGACAGATAGTCGAGCCCGACGTTGACCAGAAAACGCAATCGCGAACCGATCTCCTTGATGATCTTGTCGGCGATCTCTTTCTTCGAGCCTTTGAATTCGACCCGCTCGAAGTATTCGAAAGCTTCGCGCAACGGCGCCGCGGCGATTTGATAAATACCGCGCTGCTGTGCACCTTCACCGATGAAGACGTTACGCGCTTCGCGCCGCAGCCGCGTCCCCTCGCATACCGGGCACGCATGGTGACCCCGCAGCTTGCCGAGCTCTTCGCGCACCACCAGCGAATCGGTTTCGCGAAAGCGTCTCTGCAGATTGGGAATCACACCCTCGAACGGATGGCGGCGCACCATCTTGCGGGCGCGCTCGTTGGTGTACGTGAACGCGATTTCTGTTTCGCCCGAGCCATGCAGCACGACGTTGCGCGCGCTTTCCGGCAGTTGCTCGAATGGCACTTCGATGTCGAAGCCGTAGTGTTGCGCCAGCGTCGACAGCATTTGAAAGTAATACTGGTTGCGTGCGTCCCAGCCTTTGATCGCGCCGCTGGCCAGCGAAAGTTCCGGATGGGCGACGACGCGGCTCTCATCGAAATATTCGACCTGCCCCAGTCCGTCGCACGCTTCGCAGGCGCCGATCGGGTTGTTAAACGAGAACAGTCGAGGTTCCAGTTCGGACAACGAGTAGTCGCACTCGGGGCACGAAAAGCGACTGGAGAACAATGTCTCGCGGCCGTCGTCCAAGTCCAGCAACAGCGCGCGGCCATCAGCCAGCCGCAGCGCGGTTTCAAACGATTCGGCCAGCCGCTGCTGGGCGTCGGCGCGCACTTTCAGCCGATCGACCACGACGTCGAGCGAATGCTTCTCGTTTTTCTTCAGCGGCGGCAGGGCGTCGACTTCGACGATCGCACCGTCGATACGAAAACGCACGAACCCCTGCGTCTGCATGTCGTCGAAAAACTCCGCGAACTCGCCTTTTCGTTCGCGTACCACCGGCGCCAGCACCATCACGCGCGCATCGGGCGGCAAACGCAGTGTTGCATCGACCATCTGCGACACGGTTTGCGACTGCAATGCCAGTTTGTGAATCGGGCAGTATGGTGTGCCGACGCGCGCGAACAGCAGGCGCAGGTAGTCGTGAATCTCGGTCACCGTGCCGACGGTGGAGCGCGGGTTGTGCGACGCCGCGCGCTGCTCGATCGAGATCGCCGGAGACAATCCTTCGATCAGATCGACGTCCGGTTTTTCCATCAACTGCAGAAACTGGCGCGCGTACGCCGACAGCGATTCGACGTAGCGCCGCTGGCCCTCGGCATACAGCGTGTCGAACGCGAGCGACGACTTGCCCGAGCCCGACAGCCCGGTAATCACGATCAGTCGGTGGCGCGGCAAATCGAGATCGATATTTTTCAGGTTGTGCGTGCGGGCGCCGCGGATACGAATCTCGCCGCTGTTGCGGAGTGCGCTCATCGGCCGCATACGTGGTGCGAATGGCATGAATCAAAAGGGCAACTTGTTACTATAACTACAAACGCATACGCGGCTTCACCTACTCAACAAGCGGCTGCCCCAACGGCTCAAGCAGCCCGCACCGATCGCTCCTTCCTGGCATGTCCACTCCGGTTTCTTCGTCGATGACCGCGCTCGAAATTCGGGCCAGCGTTTCGCTTGCATCGATCTTCGCGCTGCGCTTGTTGGGATTGTTTCTGATCCTGCCGGTGTTTGCTGTGTATGCGCCGACGATCCCGGGAGGAGCCGACGCCACGCTGGTCGGGCTGGCGCTCGGCATCTACGGGCTGACTCAGGGTGTGCTGCAGATTCCCTTCGGCGCGGCGAGCGATCGCTGGGGTCGCAAGCCAGTGATTGCAGCTGGCCTGATCGTGTTTGCGGTGGGCAGCTTTATCGCTGCGCTGGCCGACGACATCGTGTGGACGATCGTGGGACGCGCCGTCCAGGGTGCGGGCGCGATATCGGCCGCGGTCACCGCGTTCATCGCCGATGCCACACGTGACGAGCATCGAACCAAGGCGATGGCGTTGGTCGGCGCATCGGTCGGAATGACCTTCGCGAGCTCATTGGTTCTGGCGCCCTTGCTGTATGCAGCGATTGGAGTCCGGGGCCTGTTCGCGATGACCGGCGTGCTCGTTGTCGCAGCGATCGGCGTGCTGCTGTGGGTCGTGCCGTCCGCGTCGCTGCTGCCGCCGAAAGCGGAGCATGGTTCGGCTGAGACTTCTCGCGCAGCGATGTTCGACCCGCAACTACTCCGGCTGAATTTTGGCATCTTTGCGTTGCACACAGTGCTGATGGCGATGTTCGTCGTGATTCCGGTGTTGCTGGTCAAAGACGGCGGCTTGCCGCTTTCGCAGCACTGGAAGGTCTACTTGCCGGTGGTGCTCCTGTCGTTCGCGTTGATGATCAAGCCGCTGATGGTTGCAGAGCGGCGCGCGTGGATACGGCCGCTGTTCATTGTCTCGATCGTGCTGGTGTTGATCGCGCAGCTGGGGTTCTTGCTGCACGGCGATGCGCTCGTCTGGTTGGCGCTATGGCTGCTGCTTTTCTTTACCGGCTTCAATATCCTCGAAGCGTGTTTGCCGTCGCTCGTATCGCGCGTCGCGCCGGCCGCTGCGAAGGGGCTTGCGTTGGGCATTTACAATACGGCGCAAGCGTTGGGCCTGTTCGCGGGCGGTGCACTCGGCGGTGTCATCGTCGCGCGGTGGGGGTCTGAAGCAGTATTTGTATTTGCGGCCATCGTGACGGCAGTGTGGTGCGTGATCGCGCTGGGCATGCGCGAAGTTCCAGTCAAGGCCGGTACGCCGTTGCCGGCCTGACGAGACGAGGAAACATGGAGAGGAGACAAGAATGGCATCCGTCAACAAAGTGATACTGGTCGGAAATCTGGGGCGCGATCCGGAAACGCGTTACACGGCAGACGGCGCCGCCGTCACCAACATCACGATCGCCACGTCGGACAAATGGAAGGACAAGACCACCGGTGAAATGAAGGAGGCCACCGAGTGGCACAAGATCGCCTTCTTTGGGCGGCAGGCAGAAATCGCCGGCGAATACTTGAAGAAAGGCCGTTCGGTGTACGTCGAAGGCAAATTGCGCACACGCAAATGGCAGGACAAGGAAGGTCAGGACCGCTACACGACCGAGATAATTGCGGACAACATGCAGATGCTCGGTCCGCGCGAAGGCATGGGTGGTGCAGCGGGCGGTGACGTTGACGGCGGCGAAGAGTCGCGCGCACCGTCACGCTCGAGTGCGCCGTCGAGCAGCGCTCGGCCCGCGGCAAAATCTGCACCGAGCGTTGCGGAGATGGACGACGACATCCCGTTTTGAACTTGAACCCGTCGAACAAGACTTCGCAGCCGCAAGAATCGACCGTCTACATCGTTGAAGACGATGCGGGCGCGCGCGAAGTGTTGGCTGCGTTGTTAACCTCAAACGGCTTGCGCGTGTATTCGTTTGGCAGCGCTGAAGAATTTTTGCGGCATGGCATCGGTGCGCGGCCTGCATGCGCCGTGGTCGACCTTCATCTGCCGGGCATGAGCGGCCTCGATTTACAGGCGAAGCTTCCGAATCAAGAACCGCAGCTGCCCGTGATCGTCGTCACCGGGCACGGCGACGTGGCGACCGCACGCGCTGCGCTGTTGGCGGGTGCGATTGATTTTCTCGAGAAACCGGTGCAGCCGCAGGAGCTGCTCGACGCGGTCGGTGCCGCATTGGCCGGCGATGCGCAGGCGATCGAGCGCGCGCGGGAGCGTGCTCAAATGAGGCAGCGTGTGGCGCAGCTGACCCCGCGCGAGCACGAGGTGTTTCACCGCATTACCGATGGGTTGCACAATCGTGAAATCGCGGTTGAACTCGGAATCAGCGCACGCACGGTCGAGGTTCATCGTGCACGCTTAATGGAGAAGTTGAACGCGCGCCGGCTCGCCGACCTCTTTCGTCTTCGAGTTGCGATTGACCCCAACGCCCACGGATCGATTCGCCTGTCTTGATACTCGCAGCGACGCGTAGTCGTCTGCCGCATGCCCATGGATTTGAGTTTCCTTCCCTCGTGGCCCCCTGCCTGGCCCACCGCCCTGGCAGTGGCGGTGCTCGCGTTGTTTGCCGCTGCGGCGGGTGAGGTCGCAGCGCGCTGGCTGCGTGCGCCGCGCTTGCTCGGTTATCTGGCGGCGGGTGCGCTGTTCGGCGCCGGCGGCTATGTGCTGCAGTTGTTGAAGATCGAAGAACTGCCGATCCGAACCATGCAGTTTTCGATGAACTTCGCCGCTGCCGTGATCTTGTTCGACGTGGGGCAGCGCGTGTCGTTCGGATGGGTCCGGCGCAACCCGGCGCTGCTGGGAGCCAGCGTGCTCGAAAGCGCGCTGACATTTGTCGCCGTCTATCTTGTGATGCTGGCGCTCGACATCGCACCACTGGCAGCGGCGCTGATTGCGGCGATCAGCATGTCGACGTCGCCGGCGGTGGTTCTGGCCATCACGCAGGAGCTGCGCGCGCAGGGCCAGGTGACCGAGCGCACGTTGCTGCTCACCGCGCTCAATTCCATTTACGCGGTTGTGCTGTCGACGCTGCTGCTCGCCTGGGCCCGCGTGCAGACGCGCGGAGCGCTGGATGACTATCTGCTGCACCCGGCGTACTTGATTGCTGGATCGCTGGCGCTGGCCGCTATCGGTGCGCGCGTGTTCCTGGCGGTCGTCGGCTTCGTCGGCCGCGATCGTGGCGCACAGATCATGGTGATGCTGGCGGTGGTGTGGATCGTTTTTGCGAGCGCTTTCGCGTTGAAGCTTTCGCCATTGTTGGCATTGTTGGCGTGCGGTGCGTTCGTTCGCACCTTTGACGAGCAGCGCCTGTTGGCACGAACTGATATAGGACTTGCATCGGGTGTGGCGCTCGCTCTGTTCTTCGCGCTGTCAGCGGCGATCGTCGACGGCAGCGTGTTGTTTGCCGCCTGGCTGCCGGCGCTGGCATTGGTCGGCGTGCGGGCAGTGTGCAAGATTTCGGCGGTCAGCATGCTCGCTCCGTTGACGGGCATTTCATGGCGCAAGGGGGCATTGACCGGTATCGGTCTGTTGCCGATGTCGGCACTCGCGCTGATGTTGACGCACGAGGTGTCTCTGCTGAATCCGAAGCTTGGCGCGCAAACCAACGCGGTGCTGCTGTTGAGCGTCGTGATCTTGCAAGTGGTCGGTGCGTTGACGTTGACGTTTGCGCTGCGCGCAAGCGGTGAGGCGCGCACCGAGGGCTCGGGGCGATGACTGCAACGGTTCCCGCAGAAAGCGCGCTCGAGTTCAAGGTGTCCAGGTTGTTGACCGTCGGCGTCGAGCTCGAGCTGCAGCTGATTGATCGCCGCACCGGCGATTTGACGCGCGCTGCATCCGACTTGATCGCACTGGTGTCGAAGAAGCCATTTCCCGGCGAGATCAAGCCCGAGATTACCGAGAGCATGCTGGAGATCAGCACCTCGGTGCACGGTTCTTTTAAGCCGCTGCTCGCAGAGCTGGTCTCGATGCGCGACCTGCTGGTGGCGGGCGCCGATGTTTTGGACATCGAAGTCGCCGGCGGCGGCGCGCATCCGTTCCAGCGCTGGTACGACCGCCAGATATACGACCGGCCGCGCTTCCGGCACGTAGCAGGTCTGTACGGCTATCTCGCCAAGCAGTTCACGGTCTTCGGCCAGCACGTGCACATCGGCTGCGAAAACGGAACTCAGGCGCTTTGGCTGCTGCATCAACTGTCGTCGTACATCCCGCAGTTGATCGCGCTGGCCGCTGCGAGCCCGTATTTTCAGGGTGTCGATACCGCGTACGACTGCTCGCGCTTGAACAGCGTGTATGCGTTTCCGTTATCGGGCCGCGCGCCGTTCGTGACCGACTGGCCCGCGTTCGAGCGCTTCTTCGGTAAGCTCAAAGCGCTCGGCGTCGTGCAGAGCATGAAAGATTTTTACTGGGACATTCGGCCGAAGCCCGAGTTCGGGACGATCGAAGTGCGCGTGTGCGATACGCCGCTGACGGTCGAGCGCGCGGCCGTCCTGGCGGCGTACATCCAGGCGATTTGCCGCATGCTGCTCGAACATCCTGTCCCGCCCGAGAGCGAAGATATCTATCTGACCTACAACTACAACCGGTTTCAGGCGTGCCGCTTCGGTCTCGAAGGGCAGGTGATCAATGGCGCGACCGGCGCCAGCCGCCCGCTGCATCAGGAGGTGCTGGCCACCCTCGATGCGTGCCGACCGTTTGCACGCGAGCTCGAATCGACTTATGCACTCGACGAGATCGAACGCTGGGTGCGCACCAGCGGCAACGACGCGCGCTGGCAGCGTGAAACGTTTCAGCGGCGGCACTCGATGGCGGAATTGCTTTTGGAATCGGCGGATCGGTGGCGCGGCAAGGCGGTGTCCGCCAAAGGCACTATTATTGAAGCAGCCGCATCAGCCGTGGAGCAGCGACAGCGTGATCGGATGCAGCGTTCCGGCACTCGCAATCAATGACGGCTCTGCCAGAGGATCACCACCGCTCCAAGAGCTGACCACGCCGCCCGCGCCTTCAACGACCGGCACGATCGCAGCCACGTCCCAATAGCCGAGTCGTGGGTCGAGCGTCAGGTCGGCGGCACCGGTGGCCAGCGCAAAATAGCCGAAGCAATCGCCCCAGGTGCGATACAGCTTGGCGCGTCTGGCGATCTCCTCGATGCGCGAGTTGTTCGCTGCCGGCTGCTCGTTCGACGTCCAGTGCGACGTGGCGAGCACGGTCGCAGCTTCAAGCCGTTCGCACGTTCGCACTTGAACGCGGCGCGACGAGCCGTCGCTCGCATACAACGTTGTACCGCTCAGGTGCCCGATCAGTGCGACGCCGGCCGCTGGATGCGCAATCACGCCGAGCACGGGTCGATAACTGTCATGCTCCCAACGCTCGAGTGCGATCAAAGTGCCGAACAAAAAACAATTGGTGATGAACGCGCGCGTGCCGTCGATAGGATCGAGCACCCACCGATAGTCGCGGCCGTTCTTGACGCCGTGCTCTTCGCCAACAATCGCATGCACGGGGTAGCGCTGCTCGATCAAGCGGCGCATTGCACCTTCGGCGTTGCGATCGGCCAGCGTGACCGGGCTGGCGTCGCCCTTTGTCAAGACCGCAGTGCCGCTGAGAAAAAACGGGCGAATCGTGGCAAAGGCGATCGCAATCAATTCGTGCATGAACGGCACGAACTCGCGCTCCTCCGCGGGTGAGAGAAGCGCGCTGTAGCGAATCGTCAAGCGCGCTTCGCCGGCACGAACAATGACTCGCAGGCGGCGCGATCTGCGGCATCCGCCGCAGCGGCCGCACATCGCGACGACGATTTGGCACTGAGGCGTGCCAATGTTTCATCGTGCTTGCCGTCCTTGTTCCAAGCGATAACGCGTCCGCTCATGCGCTCCAGCGTGCGCTTGCTGCGGCCCGAGAACGCGCCAGACTCGGTTCGCAATTCGCCGACCACGCTTGCCGCCGCCTTCTCGATTTGCGCTGCGTCCTGAGGTGCGAGGTCGATCAGATAGCGCACATAAGAGCCGCCCCATTCGAGCCGCGTCGCGGGGCCGACCGAGGTTTCGTATCCCTGCCGCGCCCAGTCGACCGCCGCCGCATTGCCTTGCGGGGTGTTGCGCTTCTTCGCGTTCGACGCGAGCACCAGCATGTAGTAGTACGGTGAGTGCGAGCGCTTCAGCTCGCGCGTCATCAGCGCGTCGGACTCGTCGAGCAGGCCCGCGCGTGCGAGCATCGAGCCGGCGCTGTAGATCACCGATTGCCGCTCGTTGAGGTCGGTAATTTCGCGATCGGCGCGCGCGGCTTGCGCGCGAACTTCTTCGAGCAGGAGAGCGGATAGCACGCCGTCTTTGTTGTCGAGCCGAGCGAGCGCGACTTTTCCATTGGTGGCCCACACGCGCCCAGCATGACTGAGCGTGGGATCTTTCGCGAGGCGGTCGAGCGCTTCGCTCCAGGCGGTGAGCAGCTCCGCGCGCTCCGCAGACTTCGGCGCGGTGATCGCGCCGACGATGTCGTCGCCGCTGAATGCAAGTTGATCGTAATGTTCGCGCACCAACTCGGGCCGCGCCAAAATGCTTTTGACGCTCGCGATTGCATCGGCCTTGTCGATTGCCGGCTTCGCGTCATCCTTGGCGGTGGCGACTGCGCCGAGCGCGTGAAGCACCAGCCGTGACGAAGCCTCGCGCTGTTCGGGCGGGCAGCTGCGTGCGAGCTTCAATAGTGTCGCGGGCACGTCCTTTTCGGGAACCAGCTGGTCGTCGTCGGTGCCCCACGAGTAATACGCGAGCAGCCGCCAGTCTTCCGCCGAAAGCGGCTTGCCGGCGAGCGCGGATGCAAGCAGCTGGCGCGCCGACGCACCGCCCGCGAGCCCGTAATCAAGCAGCTGCATGTACTTCGCGGGCTCGACCGACCCTTCGAGCCGGGTGACTTCGTTGCCGTCGGCCGTGAGCAGCACCATGGTCGGATAACCGCTGACGTTGAAGCGCTTGCCGAGCGCCTGCCCGCTCGGTGTGTCGCCATCGACGTAGACCGGCACGAAAGAGCGCGACTTCGCGACGAACTCGTCGCGCGTGAAGATCGTCGACTTGACGTGGTTGCACGGAGGGCACCATGCCGCGGTCCAGAACAGGAAGACAGGCTTTTTGTCCGCGACTGCTTTGGCAAACGCGGAGTCGATATCGGCCGTCGTCTTGGTGTTCACCCAGGCGATCGATGCCGACTTTGCTGGAGCCACATCAGCGGCCTTCGTAGCCGGCTCCGGCGACTTTGTGCAAGCAGTCGCGAAAATGGCGCACGCAATTGCAAGTGTCAGTCTCGGCTTCATCGGCATTCCTTTGACTCGCACCGTGAGTGCGAGACGCGCAGTTTATCGCCGCAGCGCGATCGTTTCGGCCAGCGCCAGATAGTGGGCCAGCGGCGGGGTTTCCGCCTTCTCGATCTTTGCGGCATCGTCCCACAGGCGAACGCTGACTGCTCCTTCGGCGTGCGGCTGCGCGATGAACCTTTGCGCTTCGGCTTCGGTGAAAATTCCGCCCTGCAATTCGAGACTTCGCTTCGAATCGGATGACAGGCTTGCCCAGTATTGAGCGCCGTTCATGCGCCCATCGCCGCGTGCGCACAGGTATCGCTTCGCATCGACGTGCAACCGGATCGGCTGCAGCACCGCGTCATCGAAAAGTCCGCGTAGAAACGGCAATGCGACGTATTCGTGCCGGTCATCGATGCCGCGCAGCGTCGGCGTTTCGCCCTGATCGTTGACCATATGGCCGAGGTCATGCAGCAACGCGGCCACGATCAGCGCGGCATCCGCACCGCTTTGCTCGGCCAGCTGCGCCGACTGCAGTGCATGCTGCAGTTGGGTGACCGGCTCGCCGGCGTACATGCGCGCGCCCTTGGCAGTAAATAGCGGCTCGATATCGTCAAGAGCGAGTGCCATCGCTACGGAGCTTCGTTGGGCGCCGGCCCCTTCGTGTTGAACAAGCCGGGCTGCTGCTCGCCCATCACGCGCGTTTTCGCCAGCACGCCCGCCGATTCCAGAATCGGATACGACACCGAGCAGATCAGCGAATTGATACGCTTGAAGTCCGACAGCAGGTCCAGGTGCAGCGCGCTCGTCTCGACCGACTGCTGCGTGTTCTCGAACAGCCGGTGCAGATGATGGTCGGCGTAGCGCAATTCGAGCTCGCGGAACGCAACTTTCTCGGCAATCAACTGCTGCGCTGATTTCAGGTCGCCGTTCAGGAAAACCGCCACCGCCAGCTGCAGATTCGCTTCCAGCCGCGTGTGCAGATCGCTGATCTCACTCATCCCCGCGACCGAGAACGAGAGCTTGTCCTTGATTTTCCGTTCGGCGATGTCGAGCAGCAGGCGCTCGATGATGTCGCCGATGTGTTCGAGATTGATCGTGAATTGGATGATCTCGGTCCAGCGTCGCGCCTCGTTCGCTTCGAGCGCCTCGCGGCTGACCTGCGCCAGATAGCGCTTGATCGCCGAATAGAGGCGATCGAGCTCATCGTCCTTGATCCGTAGCGCCTCGGCCAGCGGCAAATCGTTCGTCTTCAGCACCGTCAACAGGCCGGTCAACATTTCGTGCACCGTATCGGCCATGCGGATTGCCTCGCGGGCTGCGTTGCCGAGTGCAAGCGCAGGCGTATCGAGTGCAACCGGGTCCAGGTACTTGGGCTGCCCGAGAGCGGCCGTCGGTCGCGGCGCGGGCAGCCAGCGCTCTGCAATCGACGCAAAGCGCTCGGTGAAACGGATGAACACGATCGCCAGCACGATGTTGAACAGCAAATGGAATTGCACGACCAGTTGCTGCGGATCGTCTTGCACTTGCAGCAGATAGGGCGTCACCAGTGGCAGCGCCAACGCTGCAGCGGCAACGCCCGCGGCTTTGAACAGGAAGTTGCCAAGCGGCACGCGGCGCGCGACCGCGTCGGCCTTCCAGGTGGTCAGCAGCGCCAGCAATCCGCTGCCGAGATTGGCGCCGAGCACGATCGGCAGCGCGACTTCGATTGGCACCACGTGCGTGGCCGCCAGCGTGGCAACCAACAGCACGACCGCGAGGCTCGAATACGAAACAACGACGAGCAGCGCGCCGATCAGCACGTCGAGCAGCAAGTCGCCGGAGAGCTGTGCGAACAACACGCGCACACCCGACGCTTGTGTCAATGGCGCCGTGGCTGCCGCCACCATCTGCAGCGCGAGGATCATCACGCCCAGGCCAAGCACGATCTTGCCGATCTGGCCCGCGCGCTCGTTTTTCTTCGACAGGTACACAACGACGCCGGCCACAATCAGGAGCGGTGCGAGCCACGCCAGATTCAGTGAGAAGAATTGCACCATCAGTGCGGTGCCGACGTCGGCGCCGAGCATCACCGCCAACGCTGCCGACGTCGTAATCATTCCCTGCGAGACGAACGACGAGGCGAGCAGCGCGGTAGCGGTTGAGCTCTGCAGCAGCCCCGTTACTCCGACGCCGGCGACAAAGCTGGTGCCGCGATTGCCGACACTACGCCGCAGCACCTGGCGCAAGCTTGTGCCATAGACGCGCAGGATGCCAGTGCGCACGATATGTGTGCCCCACACAAGCAGCGCAATCGCGGCCAACAGGTTCAACAACGTCTGCATCGAATCACTACCAGGGCAGGGAATACTTCTTGGTGTTGGTGAAGCTCTTCATGCTTCGATAACACGTTCTTTGTATCTCAATCCCGGGTCCTTGATGCCGCCGAAAGGAGTCGGTTCCCGCCGGTATCTGGGCACTTCGGGCGTTCATTGCGCGTAAGTTATTGAGCAAAGTTCAACGCAAGATCGAAAGCGTCGAAATTGCGCCAGCGCCGGTTTGCATCGAGCCCTTCGATCCGGCGGTTGATAATTAGCGGAACGCGCTGCTCCGAGATTCCGCCGTGCGAACGCAGCGGCAATTCGAGCTGCGACAAATCGTGCCGGCTACGGCTGGTGCCGAGCACGAAGCTGCGCTCGGAGACAACGACAATGTCGCCGATGCGATCGGGCGGCAGCTCGAAGCGCTGCGCTGCTTCAGTGCGCGGCAACGCGAGCTCGATTCCCATCAGCGCGCGCAGTCGATCGATCACGTCGCCCGCTACGTCGCCAGGCAGATAGATCGTGGCAAACGACCCGAGTGCGCCGTGATGCACGACGTAAGGATCGGTAATCGGCAGGATCACGCGTGAGCGCTCGCTGCCGAGCCACTCATCGATCAGATCCTGCAGATAGATCACGTTCGGGCTGGCGTCGAGCCGCGTCTTGGCGTTCATGCCATGGTCTGCCGTGACTACGAATACCGCACCGAGTGCGTCGAGCTCGCCCAGGTAGCGATCGAACATTGCATAGAAGCGGTTAGCGTGCTCATCGCCGGGCGCGTGCTTGTGCTGAACGTAGTCGGTCGTCGACAGGTACAGCAGATCGGGTCGTTGCTTCTGAATCAGCTTGACCCCGGCAGCGAAGACGAACTCGGACAGCTCCGCGCTGTACACATCGGGCACCGGCATGCCGACTAGCGATACGGCGTCATCGATGCCGTTTTCCTGCAGTGTCACCTGGTCGGCTTTCTCGGCAGAAAAACAAATGCCGCGCAGCTTGTGGCCCAGCAGCCGCCGCAACTTGTCTTTCGCGGTGACCACCGCAACTGATTTCCCGCTGTCGGCGACCGCCGCCAGAATCGACGGTGCGCGCAGCCATTTGGGATCGTTCATCAGCACTTCTTCGTTGGCTTCAACGTCGAACAACGTGTTGCCGCAAATGCCGTGCACAGACGGCGGCGCGCCGGTCACGATCGAAAGATTGTTTGGATTGGTGAAGCTGGGCACGACACAGTCGGCGAGCAGGGCAGTGCCCTCGCCCATCACGCGTTTCAGGTGCGGCATGTGGCCGCCGGCGACTGCCTGCGCGATGTAGTCGGGCTCGCAGCCGTCGATGCAAAACACCACCGTCGGCTGTGCAGGCAGCGCGTAGCGACGGCCGTTGACTTCGACGGCGCTGCCATTCATCTTCATTTGCTCATACCCTTATCTTTTTTGACAGAACGCGCGCGCGGTTTGGGCTTTGCCGAACCGTGCAGCGCGCGCTGTTTACTTTCGATCACATGGTCGTACATCGTGCCGCCGGCGTGCTCGGCGTCGCCCGACGCAATCGCTTTCAGAATTGCCCGATGCTCGGCCGCCGAATGCGGGAGCACGGCTTCATCTCGCAGATTGCGGCGCCGGTACAGCGCCAGTTCCTTGACTAGCTTGCGATATACGCCGGCCAGTTTCCGGTTGCCCGCGTACTCGACCAGCGAATCGTGGAACTGCAGATTCAACAGGTGATACGTATCGGCGTCACCTGCGCGTGCGGCGGCGTCCATTTTTTCGACGACCGCGCGGACCGCCTTCATCTGCGCGGGCGTGATCGACTCGGCGAGCCGACGGCCGACCAATTCGTCCATCGCGGCGCGCAAATCGAAAATCTCCATTGCCTCTTCAAGCGGGATTTCGCGCACGAATACACCGCGGTTTTTCTCCTGCCGAACCAGGCCCGCTTCCTCGAGCATCCGAAACGCTTCGCGGATCGGCCCCCGGGAAACTCCCAAGCGTTCAGACAGCCACGCTTCGGTAAGTTTGGCTCCGGCCTTGATCTCGCCCTCGAGAATCATGCGTTCGATCTCGTGCTGGGCCGCGCTCGACAGGGACGCCGAGCGGAGCACCGCAATGCTGGGGGGCGGAGCACGGTGCGGCTCGGCGTGCACCGCCGAGGTGCCGTTGGTGCGGGCGCGATCGATCATGCAGAGCAGTTTAGCCGCTTAACTGTTAATTGTCGACAATATGCAAAAAACAATTGACAGGCAAAATCGACACTGCCTAGACTGGCAGCGATTTGTGCTCACATCATTGCGTCATCAACGAGTCAATCTCTAAATCTAGCCTGACCGGTCGTCCGCCTCACAAGGAGAAGTCGATGAAATTCGTTTCCATCACTGCCGGCAAAATGCTTGCGGCTGTTGCACTTTCCGTTTTCGCCGTCGGCGCGTACGCGCAGAAAACGCAGCTCAGCGTGTACACCGCGCTCGAAACCGATCAACTGAAGGCATACAAAGAGGGCTTCGAAAAGGCGAACCCGACGATCGAAATCGTCTGGGTGCGCGATTCGACCGGCATCGTCACTGCGAAGCTGCTCGCCGAGAAAGCCAACCCGAAGGCCGACGTCGTGATGGGCGTAGCTGCGACCAGCATGGCGGTGTTTGATAACGAAGGGATGCTGGTGCCCTACGCGCCGCCGGGTTTGAATCGTGTTTCAGCGCAGTATCGCGATCCCAAAAATCCTCCGGCGTGGGTGGGCATGGATGTGTGGGGCGCAACGATTTGCTACAACACGACCGAAGGCACGAAGCGCAACATTCCGAAGCCGGAAACGTGGCGCGACCTGACCAAGCCTGTTTACAAAGGGCAGATCGTGATGCCGCATCCGGCGTCGTCGGGAACTGGCTTCTTCGACGTTTCTGCGTGGTTGCAGATGTGGGGCGAAGCCGACGGCTGGAAGTACATGGACGGCCTGCACGAGAATATTGCGCAGTACATGCACTCGGGTTCGCGCCCGTGCGCGGCGGCCGCCGCGGGTGAGTTCGTCGTCGGTATTTCGTTTGAATATCGCGCCAATCGCGAAAAGGCGCGCGGCGCGCCGATCGAGCTGGTTTTCCCCAAGGAAGGTCTCGGCTGGGATCTGGAAGCGATCGGTATTCATAAGGGCACGAAGAACATGGCCGCGGCGCAGAAGCTGGTCGACTGGTCGGTGAGCGACGAGGCGATGGCGCTGTATGCGAACAATTTCGCGATCGTCGCGGTGCCTGCGATGTCGAAGCCTTTGCCGAATGTGCCGGCGGATTACGCGAGC
>JBGSWX010000103.1:0-10186 GCA_041751695.1 Burkholderiaceae bacterium
GAAACAAGGCTAAAGCGTTGTTTCGCTCAAAGGCCCCGGCTCGGCTCCGTTCCTCGGGCGACGACTCAAGGCGGCGCATCTGCGCCAGCCGCTGCTGTGGCGACACTGCCTCGCACGAGATGTTTTCCTTTCACCCCAAACAAAAACGACGCTCCCGGCGCAAGCGTTGGGCGGAGATGACCTGCCTTCGGGGCGTCGCCCGAGGAACGGAGCAACGCCGGGGCTTTTGAGCGAAATAACGCTTTAGCCTTATTTCGCGCCGGCGTTGCGAGTACCGCAGTGGTCGGCACTTTAGTGCCCGACGCCCAGGCAGGGCAGCTCCGCCCAACGCTTGCGCGCTGCGACTAATTAACGCTGTCCGTCGACAGCGCTTCAGGGCAATGATGCGGAACCACGATGCCGCGCGAGCTGTCTTCGACGGCCGAGATGCGGATCTTTGGTGCCTGCGCCCGCACGCCGCCGAAAATTGTGGCGAATGCCACGTCGGCCGCATCGCGCCCGGTGCCGAAGCGCACGAAGCCCATCGGAATCGCGGTGCCCGATGGATCGAAGATGTACCAGCGGTCACCGAGATACACCTCGACATAGGCATGGAAGTCGGGCGGTCCAAGCGCCGGGTCGGCGCCGAAATCGGTCCCGGTGGTAAAGCGTGAGGGAATGTTCAGCGCGCGGCACAGCGCGATCATTAGATGCGCGAAATCACGACACACGCCGACCTGCTCGATCAGCGTGTCGACCGCCGATGTATTCGAGTTCGACGTGTTGGGCGTGAATGAGACGCGGCGGTTGACCCAATCGCGGATTGTCTGCACGCGGCTATAGCCCTGCCGCAGCTGGCCGAACTCGTTGTTGGCTAGTTTGAGCAGTCGATCCGATTGACAATAGCGGCTCGGATAGATGTAGCTGATCACCTCGGGCGGCAGGCGCGCGATGGGAACTTCGCCGAGCTGCGCGGCTTTGGTCCGGTGATGCGTGAGCTCCACCGTGGCGGTGTACGACAGCGTCAACGGACCCGGGTCGGCGCGCAAGCGCATGTAGCGGTTGCCGGTCACCGGATCGACATACATCTGCGGGATGATCGACTGGCTGAGCACCAGGTTCTCGGCCACGATGATCTGGCACGGCGTGCTTGCCGCGTGAACGTTGAACACGAAGTCGCCACCGTACTGGTCGATCTGGTAGCTCAGCTGCACGTGCAGTTCAAGTCGGATCATGGCGCGGTTTTTCAGTGACGCATGCAGTGTGCCTCAATTCGCGCCGGCAACTGACGGCCCGAATCGCTGCGTCGTCAGGCCGGCACTTCGATCAGGCTGCGATAAATCGGGTACTGCGTGGCGTAGCCCAGGCTGATCAATATCAACAAGGCCGGCGCGAAAAGCATCGAGGCCAGCTGCGGCGAAAGGCCCAGCGCCTGCAGCAACTGCAGGATGACGATGGCGGCGAACGCCATCGCCGTCAGCGTCGCCGCATAGATCAGGAACGGCCAGCGATTGCGCCAGCAGGCAAAGAACGAAAAGAACAATGCCTTCGCCACCGATTGCCCGTGCCACGCCACCAGCTGCGGCGCGAACCAGGTCAGCATCAAAATGGGGATGTACGCGAGCGAGGCGGTGAGAATCGCATCCCACGGAACGTTCTGGCTGAAGCTGGCCCGATCGATCTGGCCGTCGATGAATTTCCAGTTCGCCTGCTCGTCGGCAGCAAGCAGCGAGATCAGCAATACGAGCACAAGCCACATCGCCGCGTTGACGATGCCGAGGCGAACCAGCCCTTTGCGCTGCTGCGGGTCGCGAAACGGTTCTGCCATCAACGTTGGCAGCGGCATGACGCCGCGCTCGGCGTCCCTGCCGGCCAGTGTCAAGCCGATCGTGCCAAACGGAATCAGCAGCGCGGCGAGCGGAAAGCCGATGAACGGCACGAACGTCAGCAGCGAAACCGCCATCGTGTAGAGGATGACGAGCGACGTGAACGCAAACGGTTGACGGCGGTACAGCTTTATTGCGTCGCGCAGCCACATCAAGCCGGCGCGGGCGGGTAACGTTTTAACGACCATGCTCAACGTGCACCCAGGGCAGCGCTGCATCGATCGTTCTGCGCTTCAGGATGCGCTCGAAATGCGCCGGGTCGTGCGGCGTCAGCAAATGCGCGGGGCGGGGAAGGTAGTAGTCGTACAAGCGAGAGATCCAGAATCGCAGCGCAGCCGCGCGCAGTGCAGTTCGCCAGCATTCTTGTTCGTCCTCGGTGAGCGGCCGCACCGTGTGGTAGGCATCAAGCATGGCCTGTGCCCGCGCGGCTTCGAATTCGCCGGTGGCGTGCACGATGCACCAGTCGTTGACGGTGACGGCCAGGTCGAAGAGCCAGATCGAACATCCGGCGAAATAAAAATCGATCACGCCGCCAATGCGGTCGACGTCGCCATCGTGGACCAGCAGCACGTTGTCGCGAAACAGGTCGGCGTGAATCGGGCCGTTGGGCAGCTTCTCGAAGCGCGCGCTGCGAAAAAACGAATCCTGGAATATCAATTCCTCGGCCAATCCATGCATCACATCGTTGGGAAGATGCGGTTCGAGTTTTGGCACGACGCTTTTCCACCAGCCGATGCCGCGCAGATGGGGCTGAAACGGCTCGAAGTCCTGCCCCGCCAGATGCATGCGCGCCAGAAATTCGCCGACCAGAGCGCACTGGGCCGCGTTCGGCTCGGTGGTGGCTTGGCCGGGAAGGCGCGTGACCAATGCCGCCGGCTTGCTCTTCAATTCTGCCAGCAGCGCGCCGGTGCGAGTGGGCTGCGGCTCGGGCACCGGCAGCCCATGATGAGCGAAATGGCGCATGAGCTGCAGATAGAACGGCAGCTGCTTGCTCGTTAGCCGCTCGAACACCGTCAACACATACCGGCCGTGATCGGTGGTGACGAAATAATTGGTGTTCTCGATGCCGGTGTGAATGCCGCGCAGATCGGCCAAGTTCCCGATGGAGAACTGGCTTAGGAACGTGCTGACTTCTTCGCGCGACAGCGCGGTGAACACCGCCATCGCCGGTGAAATTAACTGGCCGGCTTGGACGGTGCCGACGGAGAAGGTGCGGCTGGCGGCGGAACGGACGGCGTAGGCGCCGGCCGCCCGAATTCAAAGCGAAAAAAGTTGGGGACCGAGAGCCCGGGCGTCATCTGCGTGGTGCCGAATGGCTGCTTGCCTTCGCGGTTGGTCATCGAGTAGCTGCGCGAGGAGCCGGCCGGCGTCACGATGACTTCGCTGATGCGATTTGAGGTACGGTACTGCTCGATGCGGGTGGTGTTGCCGCCTGTGTTGTTCCCTTCATCGCGCTCGATTTTTGCATTGTCTGCATCACCAGCGGGCGTCGGTTGCAGCGCTTCTTCTACGCTCGCCGGCTTGACCTTCTTCAGCTCGCGCGCATCGATGGCCTGTCGCTCGGCGGGGGACAACTCAATGGCGCGACGCGGTGTGGACGGCGCCGGCGCGGGTTTTGCGGCCTTGCTTTCCGGCGCGATCGTCATCGGTGGCGGCGGGGGCGGCGCGCTCGTTGCCTGTGCGTAGGCCGCCATCGACCCAAGCAGCAACAGCACAAATGCAACGGTCCTCATCATCAACCTCGCCTCAGAACGCCTGAAGTCTATAGATAAAGCATCTGCTCGCGCTCGCTCGCCGTTTGCGAAAAACCGCGCGCATCGTAGAAGTCGAAAATCGTGTTGACCACCGCATCGCTGTCGTCGACGATCGTCAACATGTTCAGATCTTCCGCAGCGATCATGCCTTCGGTCACCAGCGTATCGCGCATCCAGTCGATCAAGCCGCTCCAGAAGCGCGAACCCACCAGCACCAACGGCATGCTCTTGCCCTTGCCGGTTTGCATCAACGTCAACGCTTCGGACAACTCGTCGACCGTGCCGAAGCCGCCCGGC
Source organism: Burkholderiaceae bacterium (assembly GCA_041751695.1). GTDB lineage: Bacteria > Pseudomonadota > Gammaproteobacteria > Burkholderiales > Burkholderiaceae_F > JACCZX01. The sequence goes on from JBGSWX010000103.1 coordinate 3,917, forward strand.
AGTACGACGTACGCCGCCGCGTACTTGACGAACGCCACCTTGCGCGCAAAAAAGTGCCGAAAGCGCAGTGAGATGTCCTGGTAGTCATTGCCGCACTGCTCGAACGGCAACTCGATGTTGAGCCCGACCGAAGGCGACGCTCCTTCGTAAGCCCCGCGGTTGGCCGCTTCCATGATGCCCGGGCCGCCGCCGCTGATGACGGCAAACCCCGCGTCAGACAACTTGCGCGCGATCTCGACCGCGAGCTGATAGGTCGGTGTATTTGGCGCCGAGCGCGCACTGCCGAAAATCGACACCGCCGGCCGAATCTCCGACAGTCGTTCGGTCGCTTCGACGAACTCTGAAATAATTCCCCACAGGTGCCACGATTCGCGCGCCTTCTGGGCGGTAGCGCGCTCCGGCATGGTCACCGCGCGAAGGGTCGGAATGTTTTTTCGATGATCGAGCACCGCATTTCTCCTGATGGCTACTCCAGGTTAACGAACACGTGAAGACTCTGCTGCTGGTGGACGGTTCCAGCTACTTATACCGGGCCTTTCATGCGTTGCCCGACCTGCGCACGTCCGAAGGGGAGCCGACCGGCGCGCTGCGCGGCTTCATTGGGATGCTGCATGTGCTGCGGCAGCAAGTTCAAGCCGATTACCTCGCCTGCGTCTTCGATGCCAAGGGTAAGACGTTTCGCGACGATCTTTATTCCGAATACAAGGCGAATCGGACCGCAATGCCGGACGATCTCGCGCGCCAGATCGAGCCCATTTACGCTGCAGTGCGCGCGCTCGGCTGGCCGGTGATCGAAATCGCAGGGATCGAAGCCGACGATGTGATCGCCACACTGGCGCGCCGTGCCAGCGAGCAGCAGTGGCGCACAGTGGTCTCCACCAGCGACAAAGACCTCGCGCAACTGGTCGACGAGCACATCACGCTGGTCAACACCATGAGCAACGAGACGCTCGATATCGCCGGGGTGAATCGAAAGTTCGGCGTTCCGCCCGAGCGCATCGTCGACTATCTGACTCTTGTCGGCGACAGCGTCGACAACGTGCCCGGGGTCGACAAGGTCGGGCCGAAAACCGCCGCCAAATGGCTGCACGAATACGGCTCGCTCGACGGCGTCGTCGCGCACGCGAGTGCCATCAAGGGCGTGGTGGGCGACAACCTGCGCGCGGCGCTGCCGTGGCTGCCGACGGCGCGCGAGCTGGTCACGATTCGCGCCGATTGCGATCTGGGCACAGAACTGAATTCCATCGAAGCGCTGGCGGAGCAACCGCAAGATGCCGAGAAGCTGCGTGAGCTCTATACGCGCTACGAATTCAAGGGTTGGCTGCGCGATATGGACGCAGCGGCGGTGAAGACCGCGATCGACGGAGAGCCACCGCCGGCGGTGGCTCTTACGCGACCCGAGGTTGCCTACGAGACAGTGCTGTCGCACGAGCAGCTCGAGGAATGGCTTGCAAAAGTCGGCTCGGCCGAATTGACGTCGATGGCGGTGACGACCACCGCGCTCGATCCGATGGCGGCAGGCCTGGTAGGAATTTCGCTGTCGATCGAGCCCAATCGCGCGTGCTACATCCCCTTGGCGCATCGCTACGCCGGTGCTCCGAAGCAGCTCTCGCTCGCCGACGCGCTCGAACAGCTGCGGCCGTGGCTCGAGAGTCCGCATCAACGCAAAGTGGGGCACGACCTCAAGTACCAGATGCACGTGTTCGCCAATCACGGCCTGCGGCTGGCCGGCATGGCGCACGACACGATGCTCGAATCGTACGTGCTCGAACCGCATCGCAACCACGATATGGATTCGCTTGCCGAGCGGCATCTCGGCCGCAAAACGCTGACTTACATCGACGTGTGCGGCAGGGGTGTCAACCAGTTGTGCTTCGATGAAGTCGCGCTCGACCGCGCCACCGATTACGCGGGCGAAGACACCGACGTGACATTGGCGCTGCATCAGACTTTGTGGCCGCGCATCGAGGCCGATGAAAAGCTCGGCTTCGTGTACCTGACGATCGAGTTGCCCACTGCGCTGGTGCTGTTCGAGATGGAGCGCACCGGCGTGTTGATCGACCGGGCCCGTCTCGACGCGCAGGGTCGCAAACTCGGTGCTCGCATGGCCGAGCTCGAGACGACCGCGCACGAGCTGGCGGGTCAGCCATTTAACCTCGGCAGCCCAAAGCAGATCGGCGAAATTTTGTTCGGCAAGCTGGCGTTGCCGGTATTGAAGAAAACCGCGGGCGGTACACCGTCGACCGACGAAGAGGTGCTCGAAAAACTTGCGCAGGACTATCCGCTGCCGAAGTTGCTGCTCGAACATCGCGGGTTATCGAAGCTCAAGTCAACCTATTGCGACAAGCTGCCCGCGATTACGGATCACGAGGGCCGCGTGCACACCGACTACGGTCAGGCAATCGCCGTCACCGGGCGCTTGTCGTCGAGCGATCCCAATCTGCAAAACATTCCGATTCGCACCGCGGAGGGCCGGCGCATCCGGGAATCATTCATCGCGCCCGCCGGGCATCGCATCGTCTCGGCCGACTATTCGCAGATCGAGCTGCGCATCATGGCGCACATCTCCGGCGATCCCGGCCTGCTCGACGCCTTTGGCAAGGGCGAGGACATTCACCGGGCGACCGCATCCGAAGTGTTCGCGGTGCCGCTGTCCGAAGTCACGAGCCAGCAGCGCAGCTACATCAAAGTCATCAACTTCGGACTGATGTACGGCATGAGTGCTTTTGGCGTAGCGTCGAACCTCGGCATCGAGCGCGACGCTGCCAAGCTCATCATTGATCGCTACTTCATGCGCTTTCCGGGTGTGGCGAAGTACATGGAATCAACACGCGCACTGGCCAAGCGGCAAGGCTACGTCGAAACCGCATTCGGCAGGCGCCTGTGGCTGCCCGAAATCAATTCGCCCAACGGACCGCGCCGTGCCGCGGCCGAGCGCGCCGCGATCAATGCGCCGATGCAGGGCACCGCGGCCGATCTGATCAAGCTGGCGATGATCGCGGTGTCGAAGTGGATCAACACCGAACAGCTCGGAACGCGCCTGGTGATGCAGGTGCACGACGAGCTGGTGTTCGAGGTCCCGGACGACGAAGTCGAATTGACGATCCGCCGCGTGCCGGAGCTGATGTCGCGCGTTGCCGATCTGCGGGTGCCGTTGCTGACGGAAGTCGGTGTAGGTACAAATTGGGATGAGGCGCATTGATTCTTGACGGCCGGTTCGCTGCATCGCGCCGATATACTGCATTCCCTTTTGAGACAGAACACCCATGGATTCAGCTTTGCGCGACGCAGCTGAGGAGCTCGAGAGCCTGCAGCCGCCATTCAACGTTCCCCGCCGTGGCTTTGTGAAAACATCGCTCGGTGCAGGCTTTGCCGCGGCCGTGCTTCCGGTGGCCGCTCAAACGATGATTACCACCGATACCCAGGGACTGACAGCCGGGGAAGTAAAGATCCCAACCAAGGACGGTTCGATGCCGGCCTATCGCGTGATGCCTGCCGGCAAGACCGGCCTGGCGACCGTGCTGGTCGTGCAGGAAGTCTTCGGCGTGCACGAGCACATCAAGGATGTGGCGCGCCGGCTCGCCAAGCAGGGCTATCTGGCCATAGCGCCCGAGCTTTACGCACGCCAGGGCGATGCGACCAAGTACACCGACACGGGCGCGCTGATGAAAGAGATCGTCAACAAGGTGTCCGACGCGCAGGTGATGGGCGATCTCGATGCGGCCGCCGCATGGGCCGCAAAAAATGGCGGCGGCGGCAAGCTCGGCATCACCGGATTCTGCTGGGGCGGGCGCATCGTTCATATGTACTCCGCGCACAATCCAAATGTAGCGGCGGGCGTTGCCTGGTACGGCCCGACCGCGCGTTCGTATTTCGCGGGTGACAAAACACCGCTCGACGTCGCAGCGCAAATCAAAGCGCCGTTGCTCGGTCTGTACGGCGGCGCCGACGGCGGCATCCCGAATGACACCGTCAAAAAGTTTGGCGCCGCGCTGAAAGCCGCGGGCAATACGCGCTCGGAAATGGTGATTTTTCCGAACACCGGGCACGCGTTTTACGCTGATTACCGGCCGACCTATCGCAAGGAAGCCGCCGACGACGGGTGGAAGCGGTTGACGGCGTGGTTCAAGCAGTATCTTTCGTAGGAGTGCTCGCTAGCGCTTCTGCGTTGAGCGGCATCGAGGGGCGCACGATGTGCGCCCTTTTGCTGGACCTCGGGGCCCGATGACGCTCGGCTACATCGTTCTCGCCAATCTGCTGTCGACGTTGCTGTCGCTCGGACTGGCAGCGCTGCTGAGCTTTCGCTATCTCGGCACGATGATCGACAAGATGGTGCCGGTGTCGGCCGGGTTGCTGCTCGCCACCGCGATCACGCATCTGCTGCCCGAGGCGTTTAACAGCCACGCCGATCCGCATGCGTTGGGGTGGGTCATCCTGGCAGGCATTCTCGGATTTTTTCTGCTCGAAAAGCTGGCGCTGATTCATCACACGCATCATCACGAAGGCGATCACCACCTGCACGATCACGGGCACGATGCGCACGAAGCCGGGCACGGCGGCGTGCCGATCCTGGTCGGAGACGCGTTCCATAACTTTGCCGACGGCGTGGTGATTGCCGGCGCGTTCCTGGTCGATACGAAGCTCGGGCTGCTGGCCACGCTGGCCGTGATGGCGCACGAGATTCCGCACGAGATCGGCGACTTCATGATTCTGCTGAACGCGGGCTTCACGCGGCGGCGGGCGTTCATGTTCAACCTGATCTCGGGTTTGGCGGCGGTGATCGGCGGCGTGATCGGCTACTTCGTGCTCGACACGATGCAGGACTTGCTGCCGTATGCACTGGCGGTCGCTGCGGCGAGCTTCATCTACATCGCGCTGTCGGACCTATTGCCCGAGATGATGCGGCGTTCATCGCTTGCGAAGTCGCTGCCGGAAGTTGGATTGGTGTTGCTCGGCGTGCTGATCGCCGCAGTGGCCACCGGCGGGCTGCACTAGCCGGTGCCGATCGGCCGCGAGCGATCCGATACCCACTCGCTCCATGAGCCGCCGTACAGCGAGGACCCGCGCAACCCGGCCAGCTCCATCGCGAAGACGTTGTGGCACGCGGTGACGCCGGAGCCGCACTGATGCGTGACCTGTGCGGGCGTGTGCTGACCGAGCGCCGATTCGAATTCGGATCGCAATTCCGCCGCCGACTTGAACGTCTGATCCGGTTTCAGGTTCGCTTGCCACGGCCGGTTGAGTGCGCCTGGAATATGCCCGGCGACCGGATCGATCGGTTCTTCTTCGCCGCGATAGCGCTCGGGTGTGCGCGCGTCGAGCAGCGTGCGGCTGTCGCTGCCGAGCGACTGCATCACCTGATCGACGGTGACGACCGGCATCAACGATCTGCCTGCAGTGAAATCGCCGCGCGATTTGGCCGCCGGGTCCGTGCTCGACAGTTGGGTCTCGCTCAACCATTTCGGCCAGCCCCCGTCGAGCAGCGCAACTCGTTCGTGCCCGAGCCAGCGTGCGAGCCACCAGAGTCGCACCGCAAACTGGCCGCCCTGCGCGTCGTAGGCAACGATCTGCGTGTCGTTGTTAATTCCCCAAGAGCGGAACCCTTCGACGACATCGTCACGCTGCGGCAGCGGATGCCTGCCGTTCGTGCCTGTCTTCTTGCCGGAAAGATCCGAGTCGATGTGGGCGAACACCGCGCCCGGTATGTGGCCTGCGGTGTAGGCACGCAAGCCCGCTTCGGTGTCGAACAGGTCGTGCCGCACATCGACGATGCACCAGTGCGGATCGCGCAGATGCTCGCGCAGCCGCTCGACGCCGACCAGCATATCGGTGGAATTGCTCGCGTTCATCGGGGGATTCTAGTTGCACGCTGTGCACTAGAATCGGCGCCGATGAAAGCCACACCTGCTGTAGGTTCCGCTGCATCCGCGGCGCCGACTTTTGAGCAAGCGCTGGACGAGCTCGACGCGCTGGTGCGCCGGATGGAATCCGGTCAACTCTCGCTCGATGAATCGATCGCGGCGTACCGTCGCGGCGCCGAGCTCGCGCGCTTTTGCCAGGGCAAACTGGCCAGCGCCGAGCAGGAGATCAAGCGGCTCGAGGGCGACTTGTTAAAGCCGCTCGATATCTCCGAGTTGCGCGTCAGTGCAGACAAAAGCAGCAGCGAATGACGTGCGCAGCCGCCGTGCAGCCGCCGCGGCTTGACGAGGCCGGGTTCGAGCTTTGGGTACAGGCGATCGGGCATCGCTTCGAGGACGCCGCGCATCGCAC
>JBGSWX010000104.1:0-5114 GCA_041751695.1 Burkholderiaceae bacterium
GTGCAGAACAAGGGGCTGAGCGTTCATCTGATGGTTGTCATCATCGCGGCCGGCGCGGTGCTCGGCAACACGCTGAACTACTTCATCGGCGCGTGGCTCGGCAAGAAAGTCTATGACGGTACGATCGGCTGGATCAACCAGGATGCTTTGAAGAAAACGCACGTGTTTTTCGAGCGGCACGGCGGCAAGACCGTGATGATTGCGCGCTTCGTCCCGGTGGTGCGCACATTTGCGCCGCTGGTGGCCGGCGCATCGGGCATGGACTTTCGAAAATTCCAGCTCTTCAACGTGCTCGGCGCCGCCGTGTGGGTCGTGTCGCTCGTCTACGGCGGTTATCTGTTCGGCAACATGCCGATCATTCGCGACAACCTCGGAATTATCTTGGTCGTGGGTATCGCAGCGGTGCTTGGGCCGCTGCTGTTGACGGGGCTGATAAAACTGCTGCGCCGCAGGAAGCCAACGCGCGCGCTCAAGTAAGTGGGTTGCGTGCGAGCGGCGGGTTCTTCGCGAAGTAGCGTTTGATGCCGGCCAGGATCGCGCGCGCCATCCGGTCCTGATAGCCGTCGTCACGTAATCGTTTTTCTTCCTCCGGGTTGCTGATAAATGCGGTCTCGATCAGGATCGACGGGATGTCGGGCGCCTTCAACACTGCAAACCCTGCCTGTTCGACTCTGGGCTTGTGCAGACGGTTGACGCGTTCGAGCTCACGCAACACCGAGTTGCCCAACTTCAGGCTGTCGTTGATCTGCGCGGTGGTCGACAGATCAAGCAGCACGCGCTGCAACTGGCGATCTTTCGAAGCCAGGTTGATGCCGCCTACCAGATCGGCGTTGTTCTCCTTCTTCGCCATATAGGCCGCGGCGCTGCTCGATGCGCCATTCTCTGACAGCGCGAACACGGAAGAGCCGCGTGCATCGGGCCTGATCCAGGCGTCAGCGTGAATCGAGACGAACAGATCCGCTTGCACTGCGCGCGCTTTTGCCACGCGCGTGCGCAGCGGCACGAAGAAATCTCCATCGCGCGTCATCGCGACTCGCATTGTCGGATCGGCCGCGATCATTTCGCGCAGGCGCTGGCCGATTTCGAGCGTGACGGTCTTTTCATACGTTCCGCCGCGGCCGACAGCGCCGGGATCTTCACCGCCGTGGCCGGGGTCGATCGCTACCGTGACGATTCGTTGGACGTCGGGTAATTTGGGGCGTGCATTCGGACGCTGCGCCCGCGTTGCCTGCTCACGCAGCAACGCCAGCAGCGGATCGGGTGGATTGACCGGATACAAATCGAGCACCAGCCGGTGCTGGTAAGGCGCGACCGGCTCAAGTGAAAAGACCTGCGGCTTGATGTCTTCCTTCAGCTCGATGACCAGCCGCGCCACCCGCGGCCGGTTCTGACCCACCCGCACCAGCGCGATGTACGGATCGTTCGCTTCGATCTTGCCGACGAGTTGTTTCAGCGTTGGCGTCAGTTCGAGCCCATCGATATCGACTACCAGCCGCAGCGGATGCGCCGGATCGCGCACCATGAAGTAAGAGAAGGCGAGCGGTCCATCGTGCTCGAGCGTGACGCGCGTGTAGTCCTCGGCGGGCCACACGCGCACCGCGAGCAGCGTCGCGCCGAACGCGATTTCGTGATGCGTTAGGGCGAGGACGAGCGTGCCGGCGCCGGCGGCGATGAATCGCCGCCGGTTGCTTCGAGTTCCGTCATCGCGCTGCTCTGACATGCCTCGCCCAATTCGCTCGCCGTGTTGATCGCTGCCAGTCGACCGTCGCCGTCGACGCTCAACGTGATCAAGATATCGGCGGTTGGCAGCCGCGGCCCGGCGCGTTCCGGCCATTCGATGGCGCAGATGCAGCCCGGTCCGAAGAACTCCCGAAAGCCCGCGCTTCCAAACTCAGCGGGCTCCTTAAGCCGATAAAAATCAAAGTGGTAGAAGTTTAAGCTCGAAACCGTATAAGGTTCAAGCAGGGCAAACGTGGGGCTCTTAACCGGGCCCGCGACGCCCAAAGCGTGCAGCATCGCTCGCACCAGCGCCGTCTTGCCGACGCCCAGATCGCCGGACAGATTGATCTGAAGTCCCGCGGCTCGTATCGCTTCGATGTGACGCTTGATCGCCTTAGCCATCGAGCGTCCGAACGCGTTCGTGGCCTCCGCGTCTTGCAGCGTTAAGGAAGTAGGCACCGAAGTGTCGCAGCTCAGAGTGAGTGTCCTATCCTACTGACCCTTCCGAAGGAACCCGCGATGAGAACCCTCGCAATCATCTGGCTCGCGGCTGTCGCGCTCGTCATGGGAGCGCACACGGCTGCCGCTCAGACAACGCCTGCACCCCTGTTCGTCGTTCATTTCGAAACCGGGATCACTTGGGACAAGGCGCTTGCACCTGCCGATCAAAAAGGCTTCAAAGAGCACTCGGCCAATCTCGATCGCCTGAGGAACGAAGGGACGATCACGTTCGGTGCGCGGTACGGAGATCTTGGGATGATCTTTGTCAGAGCTGAAACGCTTGATGCAGCGAAGGCCTTGATCGAAGCGGACCCGGGTGTGCAAGCGGGCATCTTCTCGTTTCGCATCGCACCTCTTAGAGTTTTCTATCCATGGCGGCAGCCCTAGTGGCCTGTAACAGCCAATTTCAGAGTGCCGTGCGCGTCGGGGCGGCCGATTGCTTTGTTGCTCGCCTTGCGAATATGCGTCGGCTATTCGACGCGGCTCGCTTCGCGCACTCGGCGCGCCCGGACGCACCTTTCCCTCCGGAATCGACTGTTAGAGGCCACTAGTGCTGCATCTGCTCGCGTCGCGCATTCGTCAGTGGGGTGAGGAGCTGGGATTCACGCGCATCGGCATCGCCGATGTCGACGTCGCGCGTGCGGCCGAACGCCTCGATGCATGGTTGGCAGAAGGGCGGCACGGCGACATGGACTATCTGCAGCGCCACTCCGCACTGCGCGCGGATCCGTCGCGGCTGTTACCCGGTGCGCTGCGCGTGATCGCGGCGCGTATGGACTACTTGCCGCGCGACACGCACGACGACTGGGCGCAGCGAGAGTTCGATCGCACGCTCGAACCCACCGCGGCGGTGGTGTCGATGTACGCACGTGGTCGCGACTATCACAAGATTTTGCGCGAGCGATTGCAAAAGCTCGCTTCGCGTATCGAAGGGGAGGCGGGACAATTCGGGTATCGCGTCGCGACGGACTCAGCGCCCGTGTTGGAAGTCGAACTCGCGCGCAAGGCGGGATTGGGCTGGCGCGGTAAGCACACGCTGCTGTTGTCGCAGGACTCGGGCTCGATGTTCTTTATCGGTGAGATCCTGACCGATCTTCCGCTGCCGGTAGACGCTCCGACCTCAGATCATTGCGGCAGTTGCTCGCGCTGCATCGACATCTGCCCGACGCAGGCGATCACGGCGCCCTATGAGCTCGACGCGCGCCGCTGCATTTCATATCTGACGATCGAACATCATGGGTCGATTCCGATTGAGCTGCGCAAGCTGATCGGCAATCGCGTCTACGGCTGTGATGATTGCCAGCTCGTATGCCCGTGGAACAAGTTCGCGCAGAGGGCGGAGTTGCCGGACTTCGGCGTACGCAATGGACTCGACGGCGCCACACTGATCGAGCTCTTCGCTTGGGATGAAGCGCAGTTCAACGACCGGCACGCCGGCTCCGCGATCCGCCGCATAGGCCATGAACGTTGGCTGCGCAATATCGCGGTGGCGCTCGGTAATGCACCGACAACTCCGGAAGTGATCGCCTCGTTGCTGGCACGGGCAGATCATCCGAGCCAACTGGTGCGCGAGCACGTTGGATGGGCGCTGATGCAGCACGGCTGGTTTAGCTGAGAGCCGCCTTTATACTTCGCCGCTCGATTTACCGAGCATCAGCCGCTGTAGCTCAGTTGGTAGAGCAGCGCATTCGTAATGCGAAGGTCGGAGGTTCGACTCCTCTCAGCGGCACCAACGGTTTGCGAGTTCGACCATCGCGCGAGGGGTAGAGCATGATCAAGCATCGGCTACTAGTGGCAATCGCAGCAGCGCTGTTTTCGTGCGCTGCGTTTGCTCAAGACAAGGTTGTCTATCACTTCGGTGAGGGACTGGCGCAAGCCACCAACGGTTTGCGCAACATTCGCAATCATCTCGAAGTCGACCCGAAGGCGAAGATCGTCGTCGTCGCACATGCGCAAGGCGTCGATTTCCTAATGACCGGCGCACAGGACGCAAACAAGAATCCATACAACGTCATCGTCGAGGACTTGAAGTCGCAAGGCGTGACCTTTGAGGTCTGCAAAATCAAGCTGCGCAATCGCAAGCTCGAAGAAAAACAGTTCACCACCGAAGTGACCTATACGCCATCGGGCGTGCAGCGCATTACGCAACTGCAAAGCCGCGAGGGCTACGCGTACTTAAAGCCGTAGCAGTATTGATGGAGAGCACCGTTACGGTCCGGCCGAGCGGCCATGCGTTCGGCGTCGAGCCGGGCGAGACGGTGCTCGAAGCGGCGCTGCGCCAAGGCATCGGCCTTGCCTACGGCTGCAAGAACGGCGCGTGCGGTACGTGCCGCGGCAAATTGCTCGACGGCCGCTTAGTGCATCGCGCGCATGCGTCGTCGGCGCTATCGGCGGCCGATGAAGCAAAGGGATTCGCGCTCTTCTGCTCATCGTTTCCGCAGGGCGATGTGGTCATCGAGGCGCGCGAGCTCACGGGCCTCGGCGATATTCCGATCCGCAAGATGCCCACGCGCGTCGCCAAGATCGAGCGGCCCACGCCCGATGTCGCGATCATCTCGCTACAGTTACCCGCCAACGAACGCCTGCAGTTTCGCGCCGGCCAATATCTGGACTTCGTTTTGAACGACGGAGCGCGCCGGCAGTACTCCATTGCGAGTGCGCCGCACACCGATGGGTTGATCGAGCTGCACGTACGGCATACCCCTGGCGGCGTTTTCACCGATCGCCTGTTTGGCACGCTCGAGCCCCCGGTGAAGGAGCGCGACATCCTGCGCATCGAAGCGCCGCTCGGTACGTTCTTTCTGCGCGAAGACAACAACCGTCCGATCGTACTGTTGGCAGGCGGCACCGGGTTTGCCCCGATCAAGGCGATTGCCGAGCACATATTTCACCAG
>JBGSWX010000105.1:0-4867 GCA_041751695.1 Burkholderiaceae bacterium
ACCCCACGACCCGAAAGTGCCGTCGCCGTTGGCTCCGTCCGGACTAAAGCCGAGAAAAGCATCGCCGTCGTCGCCGGAATGGCCCCACATGATCCGGCGCGAGGGATCCCACGTCGTCCACCCCCCTGAAGCCAGAATCGCTGACGGATGTTTGGGTCCCCTTCGCCACGTCAGCGAATCCAAATTGAGCATGTGCGGGATGGGCGCCGCTCGCACATCCGGCCCTAACTCGATCTGCCCCTTGAACAGTAAGTAATCGTTCCCTTCCGGGTCATATTGAACGTAGCTATAAGTGTGGGGCGGCAATGGCGAGCCGTCGGGGTACACCGCATCCGGATAAACGGCGCCGGCACCATACTCGTCTGCTCGTCCGGCCAGATACCCGTCCAAAACTCGCGACCAGCGGCGAGTAGCGAGATCAAACGCATGGACGTCAGATCCAAAGTAGTCATCGTGGCCTCCGCCAAACAGAATCATCGCTCCGCTCGCACCGAAGCGGGACGCAAAAACCGCACCGTTCCATGCCTCCGTGATGGCCGCAAAGCCGAGCTTTCCGCGCCAGGGCGAGTGGGGACTGCGGCCGAGGGCTCGTCTCAGGAACTCCTTCGCACCCGTTGCGGGATTCAATCTGGCGTCCGTTGCCGGATCGTTGTCTGCGAGGTAACGCGTACCGGCTGGCGTTGCGGGCAGATCGAGATCCGGGTGCTCCCCGGAAATCCGATACCAGCAACCCTGCGCCATTTGCCGCACCCATGACGGCTCTGCGGGCATCTGATCACAACTCATAATGCTTTGCCTTGCAGCACGTAGTGGCATTCAAGCGAAAATAGACTGCCACGGCTTATGCTTGCCCACCGTCGTCAACAGGAATAAACGAATGTCGATCACGATGTATGCCGCGTCTGTCCCCGTATTCAAGCAAATGCTCGGCAGCCTGAGCGCGCTGTTGCAAAAGGCCGAAGCTCACGCCGAGCAGCGCAAGATTGAACCCGACGCGCTGCTGCAAGCGCGGCTTTCGCCGGACATGTTTCCGCTGCGGCGCCAGGTGCAGATCGCGTGCGACTTCGCGCGCGGAGTATCGGCGCGCTTGGCGGGCGTCGAGGTGCCTAGCTCGCCGGACACCGAGCAGACATTCGCCGATCTGCAGGCGCTGATCGATAAAACGCTGAGTTTCATCGGTGGCTTATCGCAGTCGCAATTCGATAAAAGCGATTCGCGCGAAATCGTTACGCGACCCGGAACACCGAAGGAAAGGCACTTCACGGGTCAGGCGTATCTGTTGAGTTACGGCTTGCCGCAGTTCTATTTCCACGTGACGACCGCATACGCGCTGCTGCGTCATAACGGCATCGCGCTCGGCAAGCCCGACTACATGGGCACGTATTAGCCTGGCGCTGCATCGCTCAAGCTATCGTGGACTTGCTTGCGTTAGGTGCGTGCACCGCGCGATTGAGGTCACCACGCGTTTCTACGCGCTCGAGCGCGGCCTGATCATCAACGAAGGCCGCGCCGACTCGGCTGCGGACCGCGCCGCGTTGATGCAGCAGATCGCGGTCTAATGCGGCCGTCTACTTGGAAAGCCCCATCCGCTTCGCGCCGTCGGTATAAATCTTCACGCGCTCCTTCATGAAGCCGTCCATCTGATCGACGCCGACGTTCACGAGTTCAAACCCGCTTTTCGCTGCCAGCTCCTTCATCTCGGGATCGTTGTTCAGCGCTGCGAACAGATCGGACATGCGCTTGCGCTGCTCGGCCGTGGACGACTTCGGCATGCCGATGCCGCGATAGGCGCCGTCGATCCAGTCGACGCCGAGCTCCTTGAAGGTCGGCACGTCGGGCAGTAGCGGGTGGCGCTGCTCCATCGCAACCGCGAGCGCGCGCAGCTTGCCCTTGTTGTTGACCGCGAACGCGGTGTAGCTCATCGCGCCGTCGACGTGCCCGGCGAACACCGAAGTGGTCATGTCGCCGGTTCCCTTGTAGGGGATATAGGTCGTTTTCACTCCGAACGCAGCGTTGAGCCGCTCGTGCGCGGCGTGGTTGGCTGAATTGAGGCCCGAGCCACCGAGGCTTAACTTGGCCGGATTTTCCTTGGCAAACTTGACGAACTCCGCAAACGATTTGATCGGGCTTTGATCGCGCACTATCAGCGCATCGGGCGTGTAGTGATACCAGAACACCGGCGTCACGTCGTCTGTCTTGTATTGCACCTGGCCTTCGAGCGGTTGAAACACGATGTGCGGCAGGTTCACCCCGACGATGTTGACGCCGTCGGCCGGCAATGAGTTCATCTGCGCCCACATCAAACCGCCGCCCGCGCCTGCCTTGTATTGAATGATCGTGTCGATCGCCGGGCACTTCTTTTTCAATACCACCTGCTGGTGCCGGGCCGACAGATCGGATTCACCGCCCGGCGGGAACGCCTGCCAGTAAAGCACGTTCTTTTCGGGGCACGGTTGCGCCAACGCGGCGGGCGCTGCGAGCACACACAAAATGGCGATCAATCGCTTCATGCAAGTCTCCTTCAGATTATTCAGATTATTTGTCGTGGGCAGCTTATGCCGCGATACGCAGCGTGTCACCCCGTAGTTGCCCGCCGCCTCGCGCAAAAAAAAACGGCACGCCGTAACGTGCCGCCATTTTCAAACACCGAGACGGTGCTGTCGACTACCTGCTGTACTTGGCCTTGGCGTCGGCAACGCACTTGTCTTTGGCGGTGCCGGTCAGCGGGTCGCACTTTTCACGCGCGACTTTGTAATCGGCATCGCGCTTGGTGTCCTTGGCATCGGCCTTGGCGACCGTCGTCTGGCGCGCGGCTTTGGCGTCGGCTTTGGTTTTCGTTTCGGCAGCCTTGGCGGCTTTGACGCAAACGTCTTTGTCATTGCCGGTCTTGGTAGCGCACTGCTCCCTGGCCACCATGTAGGTCGCTTCGGCCTCCGCGATCACGGCTTTTTCGCGCGCTTTCGGGGTGTTTTCATAGTCCGCCTCGGCGCGTGCCTTGGCGCGCTTTTCAGAGGCCTTCGCTTCTGCCACACAAAGGTTTTTCGGCTGCGCTGTGAGAGCATCGCACTTGGCTTTGGCGGCTTTGTACTCGGTGCCGATACGGATCTTGGCAGCGCCATACTCATCCTTCGTGGTGCCAGCGGCAGAGCCGGCTACCAACATCGCTGCAGCCAAGGCCGTTATTTGCGCGCACGCGCGCATGCTGGTTCGAATCATCAGTCCTCTCCTTCGTTGTTTGGAATCTGCGTACGGACACACATCCCGGCCACCCTTTGAGGCGGCTAAGACGGATGGGTAACGCAGCGGCTCGTGACGCGGTTTACACCGCCCATGGGTGGCAAATCATGCGGGGGCCGCGCATGGAACCGGGGTAAGCTTCGGCCGCACCCCAGTTTGAGGAGATTTTCCTGGCCAAGCCCAACTACTCTTTTGAAAAACGCCAGCGCGAAATAGCGCGCAAAAAGAAGCAGGACGAAAAGCGTCAACGCAAGGTGCGCGCTCCGGACGAGCCGCCGGCCGTCGATCAACAGGCCCAGCCCCCACCCCCCGAGCCAGGCACCACGCCCTAATCCGGGCGCGTTTTCTTGTAAGCCCCTCCATTTCTAATCATCGAATTGAGGGCGATTCGCACGGCGTTGGGGCGCTCACATTTCGAGTTCTTCTCCCCCGACAGAAGGTCACGCAAACACGTTACGTTTGCCGCCATGTACCACGGCGAACGACTCAACAGCCTGACCCACCTCGCGGGCACTGCGCTCGCCATCGCCGGAGCGGCAGAACTGGTGGGCCGCGCGATCGAACACGGCGACCCGTGGAAGGTCGCGGCTTTTGGCGCCTTCGGCATCGGGCTGGTGCTGCTCTACGGCGCCTCGACGCTGTACCACTCGTTTCGGGGCCGCGCCAAGGACGTGCTGCGCAGGATCGATCATGCAGCGATCTATTTGCTAATCGCCGCCAGCTATGCGCCGTTCATGCTGGTCAGCTTGCGCGGGCCGTTCGGCCTAACACTGTTTGCGGTGGTCTGGGCGATGGCACTTTATGGAATGTGCCGCGCATGGCAACGCAACGACGGGCGCCACCCGTCGCCGATTCCCTACCTGATCATGGGCTGGCTCGGGGCCACGGCATTCGTGCCTTTGATCGACAAGCTTGGGATGGAGGGCCTCGGCTGGCTCGCGGCGGGCGGCGCCTTCTACACCGCGGGCGTTTTGTTCTATCTGAACGACCACCGCTGGCGGCACGCGCACGGCATCTGGCATTTATTCGTCATGGGCGGCAGTGCGTGCCACTTCATCGCGGTGTTTTACTTCGTCAACTAGTCTTCGATCCGGCGGCGCAGCGCTTTGACCTGGCCGCGTCGCACTTTGGTTTCAACGCGTTTTTTGCGGGATGAGACAGTCGGCTTGGTTGGGCGGCGCGTGAGCGGAACGGTCGCGGCAACCGCGACGATCGCATCGAGCCGCGCCACCGCATCGGCCCGATTTTTTTCCAGGCTGCGGAACGTCTGCGCCTTGATCACGACCACGCCCTCGTCGCTGATACGCTGATCGCGCTTGGCGAGCAGGCGCTGCTTGATCTCGTCGGGCAACGATGACGCGCGAATGTCGAAGCGCAGATGCACCGCGTTCGACACCTTGTTGACGTTCTGCCCGCCCGCGCCTTGCGCCCGGATCGCGATCAGCTCGATCTCTTCGGTGCGCAGCTCGTAGGGAGTGAAAAGTGGAGGCATGAGTGGTCGTCGCCCGTATTGTGAATGCCGGCGCAAAGAGCGGTCTCGAATTTTCCGGTTGACCGCGTCGATGGTTTGCGCGAAGCTCGCGCCCTCGCTCGTCCGAGCGCGCTTCATCCAGGAGGCGCCATGAGAAAA
>JBGSWX010000106.1:0-3486 GCA_041751695.1 Burkholderiaceae bacterium
TTTGTTGGGGTAAAAAGAAAAAAACACCTCGTGCCAGGCGATGCCGCAGCAGCAGCGGCTGGCGCAGCTGCGCCGCCTTTGAGTCGTCGCCCGAGGAGCGGAGCAACGCCGGGGCTGTTGAGCAAAAAAGCGCTTCAGCCCTTTTTTGCGCCGGCGTTGTGAGTACCGCAGTGGTTGGCACGAAGTGCCCGACGACGTAGGCGGCGCAGCTGTGCCAGCTGCTGCTGCGGTTCACTGCTCATCCAAGCATCTCCGTCACTCGAGTACGCAACCAAGGAAGCAACTCAGCTTCGAACCAAGGATTTCGGTGCAGCCAGAGATTGTTACGACCACTCGGATGCGGCAAGGGAATCGCGCTCGGGCAATAGTTGCGCCATGACTTGACTCGTTCGGTTAGTGACAACGTTGACTTTCCAAAGTGATACGTCTGCGCGTACTGCCCGATCACCAGCGAGAGCTGTAAGTGTTGCAATCGGCTCAGCAATTGCTCGCGCCAATGTGAAACACACTCGCGTCGCGGCGGCAGGTCGCCTGACTTTCCGGTGCCGGGAAAGCACAGCCCCATCGGGACTATCGCGATCTGCTCGAGGTCGTAAAACACGTCGCGCGTCACGCCCATCCAGGCGCGCAGGCGATTTCCGCTTGCGTCATCGAATGGCACGCCGGACTGATGAACTCTTCTTCCAGGCGCTTGCGCTGCAATCAGGATTCTTGCGTTGGAATGTAATTGCAGCACAGGCCGCGGCGCATGAGGCAGGTGCGCGGTGCACAGCGTGCAGGCGCGAACCTCGGTCAGCAACGACGCAAGCGATGTCATGGCAACGGCTCCACTATCTGCGTTCGATCCAGTACAGCGCGCTCATCGCCGCCGCAAGCACAACCAGGCTTGGCAGCGCTGCGACGATGATCGGCGGCCAGGTGTTCAGCAACCCCAGGTGTGCAAATAATTTGTTGAGTCCATAAAACGCGACACCGATCATCACGCCGGTAAATATTTTCAGACTGACGCCGCCGGCGCGCACGTGCAGGAACGCAAACGGCAGTGCCAGCACCATCATGACCAGCACCGCCCACGGATAGAACAGCTTGCTCCAGAACGCAATCTCGTAGCGTTCGGTTTGCTGGTGGTTGTCCGACAAATGCTGGATGTACTGCGCAAGATCCCAGCCTGCCATGCGCTCAGGCTGCACGATCATCACACCGAAAATATCGGGCGTCAGCTCGGACGGCCACACAAGCTCCGCCGTCTTCACGACCTCGGTGCGCGCCGCCGCCATCTGCGGCACCGTCGCCTGGGCGGTCGGTCCGGGCAGCCTCGTTTCGATCACATTGGTCAGCGTCCAGCCGGTGCCCGGCGCGTAGTCGCCCGCCTCTGCCGTCATGATCGAACGCAGTTTGTAGTCGCGATCGAACTCGAACACTCTCCAGTCGCGCGTGCTGGCGTCGGGCCTGACCTGCCGCACGTTGATGAACCGAAACGCCGCCACCCCGCCGCCGTTCTGCTCCTTCACCACATCGCGCACCCAAACACCCGAGCGGAACTCGCGCACGCTGATGGCTGACCCGGTCGCCTGCAGCCGCACCTTTTGCGCCAATCGCTCGGCCGGCGGTGCGATGAATTCGCCGAGCACGTAGGTCAACGCGACGATGGCCACGCCGATGACGAGCAAACTGTTCATCAGCCGGCGCGTGCTCATGCCCGAGACGCGCATGATCGTGAATTCCGAGTTGGCGGCGAGCTTCGACAGCGCGTAGATCGTTCCGATCAACGCCGCGATCGGCATCAGCTCGTAGGTGCGCGACGGCAGCGTCAGCGCGACATACGACAGCGCGTGCCGAAAGAGAAAGCCGCGCTGCCCAATCTCGTCGAGCTGCGCCACCATGTCGAAGAATAGAAACAGCGCGAGCAGCGCAAACAGCACGAACACGCTGGCGCTGGCGATCTCGGTCCACAGATAGCGGCGGATGGTCCTCATGCCGCCCTCGTCCGCGCACGCTTGGCTGGCAACAGCCACTGCGGCAGCCAGTGTTGCATGTAAACGCGCCGCGCGAACAGCACCAGCACGAGCGCCAGCACGACGGCATGTACCACCCACGCACCGATCATGAAAGCGAGCCTGCCTTGCTGCACATACGCCTGAACCGTGTTCAACACGTTCAGATACGACGCGAACAACAATACGGCGATGATCAGGTTGACCGATCGCCCGACGCGCGGATTGACGTAGGCGAGCGGAATGGCGAGCAAGGTCACGAGCAGCGCCACGATCGGCAGCCCGAAGCGCCACATGATTTCACCGAGATTCAACGGCGAGGCATCGGACACTAGTTGCAGCAGCGTCAATGTCTTCGCGCGGCGCTCCGCGATCGGCTGATCGGCGCGGCTCTCGAGACGGATCGCGTAGCGATCGAACTCCATCGCTCGATATTCGAGCTTGCCGGGCGTGCCTTCGTAGCGGCGACCCTGCTCGAGCACCAGAAATCGGTCGCCATTTTTCGCGACTTCAATCACTCCCCTGGCTGCGACGATCACTCCTTCGCGCCCGCCCGATCGCATGCTGACGAAGACGTTGCGCACCTGTCCGTCGAGAACATCGACCGATTCGACGAAGAACACGCGATCGGCGCCGCCGGATTCGATAAAGCGCCCGGGCGAGACGCGGCTAATGTCGTCGCGCTGCTCGAACCGCTCGCGGCTTTCTTCGATCTGCGCGTTCGACCACGGCGTGACGAACAACGCCAGCAACGCGATCGACACGATGATCGGCCATGCAAAGCGCAGCACCGGGTTGATCCAGTCGATCAGGCTGCGGCCCGTCGTCAGCCAAACGACCATTTCGGAGTCGCGATAGGAACGCGTCAGCGTCATCAGCACCGACACGAACAACGTGAGGGTCAGGATGATCGGCAGCCAAACCAGGGCCGTCAGTGCGACCAGCTCGAACACCGCCTGATTGTCGACTCGCCCACCGGCGGCCTGGCCGATGATGCGCACCAGGCCAACCGAAAAAATGATCGAGAACAGCACGGTGAAGACCGCGCTCGCGGTGCTGGTCAGCTCGGAGACGATCGAGCGGCGAAAGATCATCCCGACCGCCGGCTATATACTGCCGCGGCCGCCGCCAGCGACAGTGCGCTGCATCGGACGAGACGGCAATCGGGCAATAGAGAGAGAGACAAGACGAGGAAGGGAAACTGTCGATGGAATTTATCACAGCGCTCGGCCGGCCCGAGGCGATCAAGACCGATGCCATCATCGTCGGCGTGCATGCCGACGGTGAATTGACACCGGCGGCACGTTCGCTCGATACGGCTTGCGGCGGCACGATAAAAGGGGCAGTGAAAAGCGGCGACATGACGGGCAAGCGTGGCACATGTTTGCCGTTGTTGCGACTGGCCGGTGTGACCGCACCGCGCGTGTTGCTGGCGGGACTGGGCAGCAAGGATGACTTCAACGAGCGCGCTTTCACCGATGCGGTGCGCGGC
>JBGSWX010000107.1:0-3031 GCA_041751695.1 Burkholderiaceae bacterium
ATCTTCACTTCTCTGGCTGCTAGTGCCGCTCTCTTGACGACCGGCTGCATCGTCGTTCCGTTGAACGCCGACGGTAGTGCTGCGTATCCGATTAGCGGTGCGCCACACGCGCCGGTCATCGTTTCCGCGCCGGTGCAACAAACGCTGCCGGTGCGGCTGTATCCCACCAACGAAGCGGCGACCGCGAGCGGCGTGATTGCCGGCACCGTCACCAATCACCTCAACGGTCGCGGCACGTTCACGTTGAACGTCGGCGCCGAAACAATGGCGGGCGAAGCCACGCGATCCGGCGGAGCCAACGCACGCAGCGGCGTCGCCAGCGCCTACGGCGCGCGCGGCTCGTATGCGAATTGCCGCTACACGATGAACAGCGCTGCGCAAGGCACTGGCAATTGCACGTTTTCGAATGGTGCCCAGTACCAGCTGCATATTGGCACCTGAGCGGTACCTGAGAACGGGTTATCCTTTGAGCACGCTCGGCAGACAGAGCAGACAGAGCAGGTAGAAGCAACCTCAGGGAGACCCCATGAAACGACGCGACTTTTCGATCGCTGCAGCAGCTGCGTTGACAGCCACCCAGTTTGGCGCCTTGCGCAGCGCGAGCGCACAGCAGCTTGGCACCGTCAAGATGATGATCCCGGCCAATCCGGGCGGCGGCTGGGATCAAACCGGGCGCGCATTGGCGGCCGCGATGCAGAGCGCCAAGACGGTGAACTCGGTGCAGTTCGACAACAAGGGCGGTGCCGCCGGCACGATCGGGCTCGCGCAATTTGTCAACAGCGCGAAGGGCGATCCGAATGCGCTGATGATGGGCGGCATGGTGATGGTCGGCGGCATTTTGCTGAACAAATCACCGTTCGATCTCTCGATGGTCACGCCGATCGCTCGCCTCACGAGCGAGTACGTCGTGGTGGTGGTGCCGGCCAATTCGCCGCACAAGACGATGGGCGATCTGGTCAAGGCGTTCAAGGCGGATCCGGGCAAGGTCGCGTGGGGTGGCGGCTCGGCGGGCGGTACCGACCACATTCTGGTCGGACTGATCGCGAAAGCGGTCGGTGCCGATCCGAGCAAGGTTAACTACGTTCCATTCAAAGGCGGCGGCGAAGCAATTTCTGCAATCGTGGGGGGCCACGTCGCGGCCGGCGTCTCGGGGCTCGGCGAATTTGCCGAGCAGATCAAAGCGGGCCGCATGCGCGCGCTGGCGGTGTCGTCACCGGCGAAGATCGACAACATTCCGACGTTGAAGGAACAAGGCATCGACGTTGTGCTTGGCAACTGGCGCGGTGTATTCGCGGCGCCGGGAATCAGCACGGCGCAGCGCGATGCGCTAGTAAGCGCCGTCAAGACGGCGACCGACTCGCCCGCGTGGAAAGAATCGTTGACCAAGTTCGGTTGGGACGACTGGTATCTCGGCGGCGATCAATACAAGGCGTTCATCGAAGAGGACGTCAAACGAATCAGCTCGATCATCGATTCGCTCGGTCTTAAGAAGTAGCAATGCGCAGCGCGGCCGGCGCGCGCACCGAGCTCGTCATCGCGGTCGGCGTGCTCGCGCTTGGCCTGTTCGCGCTGGTCACCGCGCTTAACCTGCCCTCATCGGGCGGCTATTCCGGCATTGGCCCGAATGCGATCCCGATCGCCGTTGCGAGCGGCTTGGCTGTCCTCGGCGTCTGGCTGCTGATCGAAACGCTCACCGGCGGCTGGCGCGCCCGCACCTCGGACGATCCGGCGGAACGGGGCGAGCACGCGTTTCACGCACCGGCATTCGCGTGGGTGACGGCCGGGTTGTTTGCGCAAATGGCGTTGATGCACACCGCTGGATTCGTACTGGCCGCGGCACTGCTGTTCGTGTGCGTTGCTCGCGGCTTCGGTAGCGTGCGACCCGTGCGCGATGTTGCGATCGGCCTCGTGCTGGGCCTGGCGGTGTTCCTGTTCTTCGTTAAGTTTCTGAATGTCGGGCTACCGGCCGGCTGGTTAAGACCGGTGCTCGGTGGCGCAGGCATATGACGGAGACGTTTGACGCATTGCTGAGCGGCTTTGCGATCGCGCTCACGCCGACCAATTTGCTGTGGGGATTCGTCGGTGTCACGCTCGGCACGGCCGTCGGCGTGCTGCCGGGCGTGGGCCCGGCGCTGACCGTTGCCATGTTGCTGCCGCTGACGGTGAAGCTCGACCCGACCGGCGCGCTGATCATGTTTGCGGGGATCTATTACGGCGCGATGTACGGCGGATCGACGACGACGATTCTGCTGAACACGCCGGGCGAATCGGCTTCGATCGCCACCGCACTCGAAGGCAACAAGATGGCCAAGCGCGGTCGCGCCGGGCCGGCATTGGCTACCGCGGCGATCGGCTCATTCGTCGCGGGTTCGATTTCAGTCGTGCTGTTGACCCTGCTCGCGCCGATCGTGGTCGAGGTCGCGCTGCGCTTTTCCCCGGCCGATTACTTCGCGCTGATGGTGTTTGCGTTCGTGACGGTCGCTGCGGTGCTCGGCAGCTCGACGGTGCGCGGATTGACAACATTGTTCATCGGCCTGCTGCTCGGGCTGGTCGGCATCGATGAAACCACCGGGCAGATGCGCTTTGCCTTCGGTGTGCCCGAGCTGCTCGATGGCATCGACGTGGTCGTGCTCGCGGTCGGGTTGTTTGCGGTGGGCGAAGCGCTGTATGGCGCGGCGTATCAAAGCCGGGTGAAGGAAAAGATCGAGCGGTTGTCGGGCTCGCTGATGATGACGCGCGACGATTGGCGCCGCTCATGGCCGGCGTGGCTGCGCGCGACTGCGATCGGATTTCCGTTCGGGACGATCCCGGCCGGCGGCGCCGAAATTCCGACGTTTCTGTCGTACGCGGTCGAGAAAAAATTCTCGAAGCATCCCGAAGAGTTCGGTCACGGCGCGATCGAGGGCGTTGCCGGTCCCGAGGCGGCGAACAACGCTTCGTCGACTGGCGTGCTGGTGCCGCTGTTGACACTCGGTATTCCAACCTCGGCCACCGCCGCGATCTTGCTGGCGGCGTTTCAGAACTACGGCAT
>JBGSWX010000108.1:0-5278 GCA_041751695.1 Burkholderiaceae bacterium
ATGGTCAATCAGATCTGCGGCACGCCGAAGGACAAGTTCCTGCAGGTGTGTGACTTGATCGGGTCGACCGCAACACCGGCCCGTGTAATGACGATTCTGTACGCGCTCGGCTGGACGCAGCACTCGGTCGGCTCGCAGAACATCCGCACGATGGCGATGATCCAGCTGTTGCTCGGCAATATGGGCCGCTCGGGCGGCGGCGTCAACGCGCTGCGCGGCCATGCGAACGTGCAGGGCATTACCGACATGTGCGCCTACTCCGAGGTACTGCCGGGCTATCTGTCTGCTCCGACCGACGCCGACGATACGCGCGAGAAATACAACGCCGCGCGCACGCCGAAGCCGTTGCGTCCGAACCAGATGAACTTCCCGCAGAACTTCGCAAAGTGGCACGTCAGTCTGCAAAAGGCGTGGTTCGGCGACAACGCGACCAAGGAAAACGATTACGCGTATGACCTGACTCCGAAGCGCGACGGCGCGTACGACGTGCTGGCCATTTTTGAGCGCATGTATCAGGGTCGGGTGAATGGATTTATCTCGCAAGGCATGAATCCGCTGGCCGCGTTGCCGAACAAGAAAAAGCTCACCGCTGCGTTATCAAAGCTGAAGTACCTGGTCATCATCGACCCGCTGCGAACCGAGACCGGAGAGTTCTGGAAGAACTACGGCGACTCGAACAATGTCAACGCGGCCGACATCAAGACCGAAGTGATCATGCTGCCGGCTAACGTTATCCACGAGGAAGCCGGGTCGTTTACCAGCTCGGGCCGAGTCGCGCAGTGGCACTGGGCCGCCGCCGATCCGCCGGGCGAAGCCAAGATCGATCGCGAGATTATCGGCAGCTTGTTCATGAAGCTGCGCGAGATGTACGCGAAAGACGGCGGCAAGTTTCCCGACGCGATCACGAAGGTCACCTGGAACTACGCCAACCCGAATGTGCCGAGCGCCGAAGAATTGCTGCGCGAAATCAGCGGCCGTGCGTTGACCGATGTGGTCGATGCCAAGGATAAGACCAAGGTGCTGGCGAGGGCGGGTGAACAGCTTCCAGGCTTTGGCATGTTGCAGGACGACGGCTCGACCGCGTGCGGCAACTGGCTGTACTGCGGTTCGTGGTCGCAGGCCGGCAATCTAACCGCGCGGCGCGACTCGAACGATCCGGGCAACCTCGGCAATAATTTGACTTGGGGTTATTCGTGGCCGGCCAATCGGCGCATTCTTTACAACCGTGCCGGCGCCGATCCAAGCGGCAAGCCATGGGATCCAAAGCGCGGCGGTATTCGCTGGGACGGCACACGCTGGGTCGGAATCGACGTGCCGGATATCGCTCCAACGCTCGGGCCAGACAGCGGCGCCGGGCCGTTCATCATGACCAACGAAGGTGTCGCGCGTCTGTTCGCGCCGGCGCTGAATGAAGGCCCGTTCCCGGAGCATTACGAACCGTTCGAGACGCCGATCGGTACCAATCCGCTGCATCCGAAGGTGGTCAGTAATCCGGTCGCGCGCGTGTTCAAGGGCGACATGGAATCGTTCGGCAAGGCCGACCTGTTTCCCTATGCGGCTACGACCTACCGCTTGACCGAGCACATGCACTTCTGGACCAAGAACGTCGAATCCAACGCGATCGTTCAGCCTGCGCAGTTTGTCGAAATCGGCGAAAAGCTGGCGAAAGCAAAGGGCATCGGCAACGGTGACGAGGTCAAGGTGACCAGTAATCGCGGCGAGATCAGGGCCAAGGCGGTCGTCACCAGGCGCGTCGCCGATCTGACTTGCAACGGCAAGGAGGTGATGACGGTGGGGATCCCGATTCACTGGGGCTTCATCGGGGTCGCGAAGAGCGGTTTTCTGGCGAACACCCTAACGCCGTATGTCGCTGACGCCAATTCGCAGACGCCGGAGTACAAGGCGTTTTTGGTCAACATCGAGAAAGCGTAGGAGGAAACCATGCCATCTATGCAATCACTCGACGTACAAAAGCGCTCGGCCACCACTACCGAGTCGCCACAGGTTCGCATTGCCGGTGAACCCGTTGCCAAACTGATCGATATCTCGAAGTGCATCGGCTGCAAGGCGTGCCAGGTTGCGTGCATGCAGTGGAATGATCTGCGCGACGACATCGGCACGACCGTCGGCGTCTACGACAATCCGATCGATCTAACGGATCAGTCGTGGACCGTGATGCGTTTTGCCGAAGTGGCGCGCGAGGACGGTTCGATGGAGTGGCTGATCCGCAAGGACGGCTGCATGCACTGCGAAGATCCGGGCTGCCTGAAAGCGTGCCCGGCGCCGGGTGCGATCGTCAAATACGCCAACGGCATCGTCGATTTCATCTCCGAGAACTGCATCGGCTGCGGCTACTGCATCGCCGGCTGCCCGTTCGACATCCCGCGGATCAGCAAGAAGGACAACAAGGCCTATAAATGCTCGTTGTGCTCGGACCGCGTGGCCGTTGGACTGGCGCCCGCGTGCGTCAAGACGTGTCCGACCGGTGCGCTGCAGTTCGGCACCAAGAACGACATGGTCGCGCGCGGCGAAAAAAGAGTGGTCGATCTGAAGGAACGCGGCTTCCAGCAAGCGGGACTTTATAACCCGCAGGGCGTCGGCGGCACGCACGTGATGTATGTGCTTCAGCACGCAGACCGGCCTGGGTTGTACAACAATCTGCCGAAAGATCCGACGATCAGCCCGTGGGTCAGCCTATGGAAGGGCATCGCCAAGCCGTTGATGGCGCTTGCGCTCGGCATCGCCGCGCTGGGGGCGTTCTTCCACTATGTCACTCGCGGGCCGAAGGAGGTCGACGAAACGGTCGATTCCGACGGGCACCCCGTTACTCGTCGCGATAAGGAGGTCTGATGTCGATCGTGATGAGAAGTGGGGAGATCCGGCGCTACGACTCCAACGAGCGGCTCAATCACTGGGCCGTTGCGATTCTGTTCGTCTTGCTGGCGGCATCCGGGCTCGCGTTTTTCCACCCGGCGTTCTGGTTCTTGAGCGCACTGCTGGGTGGAGGCACCTGGGCGCGGATTCTTCATCCGTTCCTCGGAGTGCTGATGTTCGTGTTGTTTTGCATCATGGCGATGCATTACTGGACCGACAACAAGATCCAGCCATACGACCGCGAGTGGAGCAAGCGACTGCCCGACTTTATCGAGAACCGCGACCACGACCTGCCGGCGATCGACAAGTACAACATCGGCCAAAAGTGGGTGTTCTGGATCATGGTCGTGACGATGGTGCTCATGATTATCTCGGGCGTCATCATGTGGCGGCCCTATTTCGCCGACGCATTTGCAATCAACGTCATCCGCGTTGCCGCTGTGGTGCACGCAATCTCGGCGTTCATCCTGATTCTGGGCATCATCGTGCACATTTACGCCGGTGTTTTCTGGGTCGCCGGCGCGCTGCGGGCGATGACGCGCGGTACGGTGTCGCGCAACTGGGCGCGGCATCATCACCCGCTGTGGTATCGACGTATGACGGGCGGCAGCGCCAAATAGTCGTCTTCTGACCGAGCAAAAGCGGCAGGATCATCCTGCCGCTTTGCTTCATACTGGACTCATGGCAACTCCGATCATCACCGATGGCAGCCTCGATCGCGTGCGCAAAGTACCGCGCGTCGTGTTGCCGCTTGGCCACGACATTTTCGCCGAGCGCGCCACGAGGTTTGCCAGCGTCGCTGCGGGCCACGCCATGTCGGGTTACTTGCAGCTGATGGGGAAAGTCGCGCGGGCGCAGCATTCGGCGCTGGTCAAGAGGTTGGCCGCGCGCGTGCCTGAAACCGCGCTGGAGTCAAGTCGTGACTACGGCATGCCGCCGCTTTCGGCGCTCAGCCACGAGCGTGCAATCGAGTGGCGTGCCGACCTGGCGGACATCGTGAACGACGTCAGGGTGCTATCGGGCAACGGCGTGCAGGCCGCGCTGGCGACGCTGTCCACACTCGATGAGACCGAGCAGGAAGCACTCGCCGACCGCGTGCTCGCCGGCACGTCTTTGGATGAAGAAGCCGCGCTCGTGCCATTTGTCGGCGCCGCGCTGCAGACGTACTTCACGCGGGCCGCCGCAACGCTCGACGTGGCCTGGGTCGAGCACTGCGATATTCCGAGCATCTGCCCGGTGTGCGCGTCGCGGCCGGTGGCCAGTGTGCTGCGAATGGGCGGAGAGCAGGCAAACCTGCGCTATCTCGTCTGTTCGCTGTGCGCGACCGAGTGGAACGTGTCGCGCATCCAGTGCACGTCGTGCGATACCGACAAGGGCGTCAAGTATCTGGTGTTGCAGGCCGAAGGCGAATCGAAGACCGACGCGGCGACGCGCGCCGAAACGTGCGACGAGTGCAAGAGTTATCTGAAAATTTTCTATCAGGAAAAAGATCCGCATCTCGATCCGACGGCCGACGATCTGGCTACGCTCGCGCTCGATTTGCTGGTCGATGAGCAGGGCTACGCTCGCTCGGGCCCGAATCTTTTGTTTCATCCCGGGACTTCCTAAATGCCTGACTTGACTCTGCCCGGTGCGGGCGAATCAAGCGGATCAAAAACAAGCGGATTACAAGCTGCGGCTTCCCGGTTGCCGGCGGTCGATCGCCTGCTGAATTCGCCCGAGCTCATCGCGCTTGCGGCGGAGCACGGCTTGGCTCCGGTCACGCGTGAAGCGCGTGAAGTCTTGTCGGCCAACCGCGCGGCGATTTGTGCCGGTGCGGCGGCGCCGGAATCGAGCGCGTTGATTGCGCAGACGTGTCGTCGCGTTGCGGAACGTGCGGCGCCAGGGTTGCGCCCGGTGTTCAATCTGACAGGCACGGTGATCCACACCAACCTGGGCCGGGCGCTGCTCTCAGACGAGGCGATCGAAGCGGTGGCGGCCGCGATGCGCGGCTACACCGCGCTCGAGTACGACATCGACAGTGGCGGCCGCGGCGACCGCGACCGCATCGTCGAGGGGCTGCTGTGCGAACTGACCGGCGCCGAAGCGGCCACGGTAGTCAACAACAACGCTGCCGCGGTCCTGCTGTCGCTGAAAGCACTCGCGGAGCGCAAGGAAGCGATCATCTCGCGCGGCGAGCAAATCGAGATCGGCGGCGCGTTTCGCATGCCCGACATCATGAAAGCCGCGGGCTGCAAGCTGGTCGAGGTCGGCACGACGAACCGCACGCACGCGCGTGACTACGAGGAAGCGTGCGGCCCGAAGAGCGCGATGATCGTCAAGGCACACTGGTCGAACTACGCGATTACCGGATTCACCGCGATGGTCGACGACGCAACGCTGGCGCAGATCGCACGCGCGCGCG
>JBGSWX010000109.1:0-7805 GCA_041751695.1 Burkholderiaceae bacterium
GTGCAGGTCATACCCCTTGGCCGCGCACACGAAGGCCAGGGAGATCCCCGTTGTCCCGGCCGTATACTCGACGACCGTATCGCCCGGCCGCAGGCGTCCATCCGCTTCGGCCTGCTCGATGACCGCGTGCGCCATGCGGTCCTTCATGCTGCCCGTGGGGTTTGCCCACTCGAGCTTCAGGAGCAGCCGCGCCGCGCCAGCCGGGACCACCTTTCGAAGTTCGACGAGCGGGGTGTTACCGATGCCAGCGAGGATACTCATGTGGCTCCAGGTGAATGGTGCCCGTATCGGGAACGGGTGACACGCCCACAAGTGTTGCCCATGTTGCCGGACACTTTTGTTACCCATCGTCCCGGTTGTGCACGCGCCGGTAGTGCATGGCGACTGCGCCGTTGTGGAGCGGCGTCGACGAGACCAGCTCGAGCCGACGCGTACTGGGTAGCCCGCTCTGGTACAGGGTCGGGCCGTGACCGGCGATGATGGGATGGACGAGGAACTTGTACTCGTCGATCAGGTCCAGCCGGTCCAGCTCGGTCGCGAGCTTGCCACTCCCGAGGAGCACGCCGGCAGGGGTCGCATCCTTGAGTTTCTGCACGCTCGTGCCCAAGTCGCCGGCGATGTGGTGGCTGTTCGTCCACGGGAAGTCCGTTCGCGTCGACGACACCACGTACTTCGGCTTGGCCTCCAGCTTGACCGCCCATTCGCGCATCGCCGGCGGTGCCTCCTCGTCACCGCGAGCGACCGCCGGCCAGTAGCTCTCCATCATCTCGTAGGTGACCCGGCCCCACAGCATCGCCCCTCCCTCGTCCATGAGGCGGGTGAAGAAAGCATGTGTCTCGTCGTCGGCGATTCCCTCACGGTGGTCGATGCAACCGTCGAGGGTGACGTTGATGCTGAAGGTCAAGAGTCCCATGGCGGCGCGTCTATTCCGAGTGGGGCGGAGCGCTGGACTGTCACTGTGTCGACGAGTACCTCGCAGCGGCTAACGCCTTAGTTCAGTTGCAAGCACACTATCACCATTGCGGTGAAGCCGCATCCGAAAAAGTGCTTGCCAGCTGCAACGTTCGTTAGATAGCGCTACTGTGACGCAAGCCGTTGTGCGTTTTCGGGGCGTGGGTCGCCAGTCCACCAACTGCGGCCGTGTCTTCTTGCCAATTCCTCGGGCCAAGGCTCCGTGCCCACTAACCTCATGGTGTCGCCCAGATCCGGTCGATACGTCGGGACACGCATCCAGTGGATGCCAAGGGCGACCAAGAAACCGAATAGAAGGGCGTATATGAGCTGACCCCAGACTGGGGCTCGAGGCACGTCGGGGAAAAGCCCGGGCAAAACAATCCACGCCAATGACACTATCACGGCGAGGCTTCCTAGGGAAACAAACCCAAGCGCGGCCACGCGTCGGAGGACATTCAGAAAACGCGCATGACCCATCCGGTACGATGCGTAAAAGAAGCTCGTGATAAATGCTGCGCATATAAGCCAGAATACAAACTCTTGCATTTCTGAGCTACCGACGCCTGACCGTTTACTAATAGGAGGTCGCGCTATCTAAGGCCTTAGTTAGACGGCGTGACACACGATCACGAAGTCACCACTGGGCATGAGAGGTACATTCTTGAAATCTGAGTTCGTAGTCGCACTGTATCCAGTTTCCCGGCCACAATTGTCGCTTGAAATCGTAGGCGCGTTTACGCAGGCCGGCCCGCATCAAAGGAATGTTTTCCGGGTGACAAGCCGGGAAAAAAACCGCCTGCTGAGTCGGTCACGACGTAATTAGTGGAATAGTTCCGCCCGGAAGCTGGTCGAACTGCCACCGTCGCTCCGGGGATTCCCATTCCGCTGACTGAATCGGCTATGCATCCAATCAAAGCTCCCGTCCCCTCTGCACCGAACGCCCACTGCGAGCTAGGCAGTCTAGCTAACTCATTACTTGGGGGCTTCGCTGTTCGAGGATCGGGTTGACAGTCAGCCCTTGGCGCAGAACGACAGTTCGCTATCGTAAGGGCGAGGATTGAGCCGACTCCTGGTGACAACATTTTCAGTCGCATCCGCCCCTATCTGGTCCGTCTAACGCCTTAGTTAGGTAGCGTCGGCGCGATCCCTATGGGGCCGCTTGGTAAAACTGCAAACACACACCCGACGGCAGAATCATGTGGAACTCCCGGCGCCCCCAACTCTTCATCTCAACAGGCCCAACCTCCGCTGCGGCCGTCCGGTACTCCCCGTAAAGAGCCTCGAGATCATTCACGCCGATGCTCGCGCTCGCATTCTCTGCCCACACGCGATTGCTGTTCTGGACCAAATTGAACTCGATGTGGCCACGCCGCACGCCCGCCATCTCGCTGCCCTGCCACGTGACGGCAAAGCCGAGCTGCTCGCTGTAAAACCGCAGCGCGTCAGCCAAACTGGGTCCCCCTGGGACGAGTGGCGTGACTGTGAGCAGGGTGGCCTGAGAGACGGTGGGCATTGCTCTTCTCCGCGTGAAAGCGTGTCGCTACCTAACGCCTTAAGTCAGTTGGAATGAAGGCTGGACCTCCACGGCGACGTGGTGGCACTGTTCCGCCCCACAGGGTTTTCACGCGGTCATAGCCGCAAAGCCGGGGAGGCCAGCCATGGATACAATAGGACTCGATCTTCATAAGCGCGAGAGCCAGCTCTGCATAATTGGTTTTCGGAGCGAGATCACTGAGAAAGAATCGTGACCACGAGAGAGCGATTCACCGCTGTGCTCTTAGGGAGAGACAGGTGTCGGATTCTTCTCGAGGCCTCGACCGAGAGCGAGTGGGTGGCGAGGCATCTGGAGTCGTTGGGGCACGAGGTGATCGTTGCAGACCCGGGGTTCGCTCCGATGTACGCCACGAGGTCCAAGAAGGTGAAGACCGACAAGCGTGATGCTCGTACCTTGGCGGAGGCCTGTGTGTTGGGAGCGTATCGAGCGACGCATCGCGTTTCAGCCGAGCAGCGGCACGTGAGAAGTGAGCTCTTAGTGCGGGACTCCTTGGTGCGGACGAGGACTCGCTACGTGGCGTTGATAAAAGCCGCGGTGAGGCGCGAGGGATTAAGACTCTCGCAAGGTGAGCCGGAGCACACTGCATCGAAAGTGAGATCGATCCCGCTGAGGGAAGAAGTGCTGAAGGAGCTTGCTCCCATCCTTGATCTTCTCTTGCCACTCAATCGAGAGATCGAATCCGCGGACAGCAGGATCGAGCAACTTGGGAAAAAGGATCCCGTAGTGAGACGGCTCATGACAGCT
Source organism: Burkholderiaceae bacterium (assembly GCA_041751695.1). Classification (GTDB taxonomy): domain Bacteria; phylum Pseudomonadota; class Gammaproteobacteria; order Burkholderiales; family Burkholderiaceae_F; genus JACCZX01. The sequence goes on from JBGSWX010000109.1 coordinate 3,254, forward strand.
CCAGGTGTGGGACCTGTTACAGCTCTAGCATTTGTCGCAGCGCTCGACGAAGTGACTCGCTTCCAGAGTGCGCCCCAGGTGGAATCGTACCTGGGACTGGTGCCGAGCGAGAACAGCTCGGGCGAGCGACAGCACCGGGGACGCATTACCAAGAGAGGGAATGCCCGCATGCGATCTCTTCTGGTCGAGGCGGGGTGGCGGATCATGCGATCGAGACGGAGCGAGTGTGCTGCTCTCAGAGCCTGGGCAATGCAGATCGCAGCGCGTCGTGGGAAACGGATCGCAGTGGTCGCTCTCGCCAGACGGCTCTCAGGGATTCTTTACGCGATGTGGCGGGACGGGAATGAATACCGTCCGCCCAATGTTCGAGCGGAGGGCCGAAGAGAGGCGGCATAGTCGCCAACCATAGATTGAGACGTCTCCGAAAAAAGGTGACCACAAGGAACGCTGAGCGCGATGCAGCTGATGGCCGCTCCTGAGACCGAAGTTCAGTTTTGCGCCAGCCTCCGATCGAAATCCAACGTGCGCCGGCGGTAGCTACTGCCACCTAAGAGCGCGAACAGAAGCTTGAGCGGCACCTCGAGGAGGGGACGACAACAGAAGGAATTAAAAAGCGTCAAGCAAATTCGTGCTTGACGCGGGGCGCCGCTTCACAGAAACTGCAAGCGCACTGTCACCATTGCGGCGAAGCCGCATCCGAAAAGTGCTTGGGATCCTGCATCACTTTCGTTGACACTCGTGGTTTATGCCGCCCGCTGTTCAAACGCAAGTGGCGAGAGATAGTTGAGGCTCGAGTGAAGGCGCGTCGCGTTGTAGTAGCGGATGTAGGTACGTAGCGCGCCATGCAGCGCTCGATCGGTTGAAAACGTGACTCCGCGGGTGAGCTCGGCCTTAAGAGAGTGAAAAAACGACTCGGCGTGTGCATTGTCGCCGGGGCCCCGGACGCTGGCACTCTGCAGGAGGCCGAGCTGCGCCACCTGCGCGCAAAAGGGTGCTCCCATGTACTCCGAGCCGCGATCGCTATGGAAAACCACGCCACGCGCGGCCCTGTGCCGCGCTGCCTGAGCGAGCACGGCGCAGGTGACCGCTGCGGTCCGGTGGCGCGTCAATGACCACGCGAGAATGCGCCGCGAGAAGAGATCCATCACGATGGCGAGATAGCGCCAGGCACCGCCGGCAGTGAGGTACGTTATGTCGCGGACCCAGACCTGATTGGGGCCGGTTACGCGTATGGTCCAGAGTCGGTTCGGATGCCGCGCGTAGAGGTGATGCACATTCACCTTCGAGCGATAACCCCGCACCGCTTTCGCGCGAAGCCCCGCCGCGCGCATGAGGCGCGCGACCCGGCGTCGGCTCACAAGCCAGCCCTCGTTGCGCAGGAGCTGATACAGGCGTGGGCTGCCGTAGCGTTCCTGATGCGCATCAAAGAGGCGTTCGATCTCCCTCGTGAGGAGTCGGTCCTGTTCCGCATGGGCACTCTCACCGCGTCGACGCCAGGCATAGAAGCCGCCCGTTGTCACGGCATAGCGCCGGCATAGCGACCGGACGCTGAAGTGCGCCCGCTCGGATTCGATGAAGGCGAACGTGTCGCCCTTCGAGCGGAACAGAACCGAATGGCTTTTTTTAGGAGTTCGTGCTCCTCTTGCAGCAGCGCATGCGCCTTCTCGAGTGCCTGCAGGTGTGCGATCTCACGCGCGGGACCTGGCGGTGGCGCCCGCCGCGCTCGCCCGCGTAGCCGACCGTCCCGCACATCCTTGCGCACTTCGAGAGCATAAAGGGATGAATCGCCAGTGCAGCAGCCACCGTCTTTACTTGCAATCCCGACTGCTGACTAAGTCGCACAGCAGTCAGCTTGAAATCATCGCTGTACTTCCGCACCGCCCGCGGCCCTGATCGGGGCATCGTTTGACACTCCGTGCTGGTTAGGTGGAAGTGTCTACAAAAGTGGTGCAAGAACCCTTGTCAGCTGCAGCGTTCGTTAGGCAGCGCGAGAACCCTTACCGCTTCCACCATGGAACTCGCACCTCTTGGTACATAAGACCGCACTCATCGAGCCTCACAAAGTCGCGGGCGAGTACTCCCGTTGCTTTGACGCCGCTGTCGGGCATGGTCTGAATCGTATCATGTGCTTGGCGATAGCCGAGTCGCCTCACGCGCATCAGATATCGTCCCGGCGGCGCTGAGTCAATTCGAAACTGTCCGGCGTCGTCCGTAATCGCTCGATATGTTCGCTCTGGGGATTCGGGCGGATTCGCGAGTAAAGTGAGTGTTACTGTTGCGGTCTGAAGGGGAACGAGCGTGCCTGGCGCCAGCACTTTGCCGCTCACACCGTTTACTTGATCTCTTTCCCAACCGATAGCGGACTGGCCCATTGGTAGCGCAAGAGGCGCGCACTCAAGCGGTCGCTTCACTAAGTGCGTGCAGGCGCCGAAGAGGACCGTGGCGGCCGACAAAGTGAGGCGAGCTTTTAGTCGTGTTGCGTTGAGAATCGGCAAGAGAATATCTGAGGTCTGCCTAACGCCCGCAATAAGCTGCGAGCGGATCAAACAAATGCGAGCAAAGCGAGCTTCCTTAGACCGCTCGTCGGCTTCATTGCATCGTTAGACGGCACCCGGCGCGCGGTAGCCTGCGCGTTTCGAGCATCAACGTGTAGCGGCTCGTTCTGCTGCTTGCAACAGACCGTCCAACACTCGCCGATCGAGAAAGCGTCCCCCCAGCACAAGCGCTCGGATGCCACGTACATTCGCAATATCCAGGGCGGGGTTTGCATCTAGCAGCAGGAAATCGGCCCGATAGCCGGGCCGGACTGCGCCTGTCGAGTCCGTCGCCCCAAAGAATTGCGCTGGATTCACCGTAGCAGAGCGGAGCGCCTCGAGCGGAGTGAGGCCCGCGTCACTCACGAGCGCCTCCAACTCATCGTGCAGCGATGCCCCGGGCGCGAGGAAGGCTTGCGGCGCATCTGTCCCCGCCAGCAAACCGACGCCAGCGCGCTGCATTCGTCCCACTAGTGCAGCCTCCCGGTGATACAGCGTCGCGAGTGTGGAACATTGTTCGGGCGTCAACGCAGCAAAGAACGAGTCAAGCGAACGGCCACTTGCGCGAAGCCAACGAGGTGTCAGGCGCTGCGCAGCAGAGTCACCTGCGACAGGCGCCGCGGCGCCACACCTGAGGTAATAGCGGTCGACAACAAGCGTGGGAGTCTGCCACGTGCGATGGCGAACGAACGCCTCCAGCAGATCGCGCTCCTTTTCGACGCTGTGGGTTTCAAACGCCAGAGGAAACAGGCTATCAATCTTTGCGCGGAACAAGTCGACGGGTGGCTCGCCCCTCGTGACGCCCGACGTTATGCGCTCCCGAATCTGCTCTTCGGCGGTCGCGGTTTCAAACCAGAGATTAGTGAGGTGCTCGATGCTACGTTGCCCCGCTTCAGCCGCCGTGATCGCATCTACGCCGTAAGGCAGGTGGCCCGCGATCGGAATGTTCAGGCGCCGCGCGTGCGCGGCGAGCACGAGGTACGTGTCAAGGGTGAGATCATTGTATGGTTTGACAAACTCATATCCCTCCGCCTTCACGAAGTCGACTGCGCGGCGCGCTTCGGCCGTGTCTCGCGCCAGCACGGTACCAAGCGTGATCGGACGGGCGTCGACGACCCTACCGACTGCAGCAATGGAGGGTCCGATCAACGCGCCGGCCTCGATCGCGGCGCGCCAGCGTCGAATCTGCTCCATTGAAAAACGGCTCGCCGGATCGCGGATGGCGACGATGCCGTGCGCTATCAGGGGACCAAAGAAGGCCTGCTCCACCTCGCGCGCGGTTGCGTACGTCGTGTGGGCATGCATGTCCCATAGTCCGGGAATCACGTACGCACCGGTCGCGTCTACGCGTATAGCGGCAGTCGGCGCCGCGATGTCGCCCGGCGGCGCAACACGCGTAATGCGACCGTTCTCAACCATGATTGTTGCAGGCGCTGCCGCGCCGGTAGTCAGATCGACCACAGAAGCGCCGGTGATAATGAGCGCGAGTGAGTGCGCAGGACTTGCGGCAGGAGGAGAGTACGCTGGCGTGCAGCCTCCAATGGCGATCAGAAGGCCGCAGGCGCGTAAGGCCAGAACGTGGAGCCGAATCACCAAGCGATTACCGGCGCATGTGCGCATTCGTGGGGTATGCTGTGCCGTCTAACTAGTAATTAGGCTGCTTGCTTATGCTGCAAAGAGAAAGGACACCTTGCAAGGCCCTGCAGGGGTTTCTTGTCATCTAAATGAGTGTGAAAGCCTAAGTTGCGGCGACAGCGTAGCTTGGCTCAATGGCCGACTTTCAGATCGTTGCGAAACCCTGCAAGGGATCTGCCGCCTATTGTTTCGTAAAACCGATCGAGAGTAGTAGGGCGCTCATAGCGAACGCACCCGCAAATAGTATCGGCGAACGAGAGCTCGAACGAACGCGCGGAGAAAATGAAAAGACCGCCTGAACAGGCGGTCTTTCATCCAGCTCTCGGTCCAAGAACAGCTGCTTATTCGCCAGCAGCCTTTCTCCGCCGTGGCGACCGGGTTTT
>JBGSWX010000110.1:0-2933 GCA_041751695.1 Burkholderiaceae bacterium
CGTTGAGCCCCGCTTCGGCTTCGGTCTTGAAGCACCAGTCGGTGCGAGCGTTGCCGATGCAGTAGAGGTAACCCACCGGCACACGGATCCAGATGTAGTTATCGCTGCCGCCGGCTTCGAGCAACGCGACCGAAATCGATGGATCAGCCGACAGCCGATTCGCCAGCAGGCACCCGGCCGTACCGGCGCCAACGATCACCACGTCGAACGCGCCGAAGTCGTGCTCCCCGATCCGAGCCATCGCTTCTATAATCCCTCAAACGCGGCGACGGTTGCCTACCTGCCGCGTTTTCTTTTTTTGACCCACACGGAGTGCGAACGATGACGCACCTGATGAACACTTACAACCGCTTGCCGATCGCCTTCACGCACGGCAACGGCGCCCGACTGTTCGACGAGCAGGGCAAAGAGTATCTGGACGCGCTCGCGGGCATCGCGGTCAATGGGCTGGGACACGCGCATCCGAAACTCGTGGCTGCGCTGACCGATCAGGTCAGCCGCCTGATCCATACATCGAATGTTTACCGCGTGCGCGAGCAGGAAGCGCTGGCCGACCGCATCTGTGCGCTATCGGGCATGCAGGAAGTGTTCTTTGCCAACTCGGGCTCCGAAGCGAATGAAGCGGCGCTGAAGCTGGTTCGGATGTTCGGTCACAAGCGCGGTGAGCCCGAAGCGCAAACCATCGTCATGGAGCGCGCCTGGCATGGCCGCACGCTCGCCACGCTGGCGGCCACCGGCAGCGATAAAGCGCGTAAAGGATTTGATCCGTTTCCGAGCGGTTTCATCCAGGTTCCATATAACGACATCGGCGCAGTCAAACGCACGATCGACGCCGATCGACGCGTGCGCGCCGTCTGGCTGGAGGTGTTGCAAGGCGAAGGCGGTATTTACGTGGCGGATCTTGACTACGTCAAGGCATTGCGGCAGCTGTGCGACGAGCGTGGCCTGTTGCTGATGATCGACGAGATTCAGAGCGGTATCGGCCGCACCGGCAAATGGTTTGCCCATCAATGGGCGGGCATCAAGCCCGACGTGATGACGCTGGCCAAAGGGCTCGGCTCGGGCGTGCCGATCGGCGCCTGTGTGGCGGCCGGGCCGGCCGCCGGCACCTTCGGACCTGGCAATCACGGCACCACCTTCGGCGGCAATCCGCTGGCGATGCGCGCCGGCGTCGAAACGCTGTCGATCATCGAAAGTGAAGGCTTGATGGCGAATGCGGTTGCACAAGGCGAGCGCATCGTCGCCGGCTTGAAGCGGGAGTTGGCCGGGGTCGGCGGTGTTAGGCAGATTCGCGGCATGGGGCTGATGATCGGCATCGAGCTCGACCGCCCGTGCGGTGATCTGGTGCGGCACGCGCTCGGTGTCGGGTTGCTGATCAACGTCACGCACGACACGGTCATACGCATGCTACCGCCGCTGATCCTGAGCGAGAAGGAAGCTCAGGCGATCGTCGAGCGCCTGACGCCACTGATCATTTCGTTCTTGCTGCCGCAGGCACAATCAAATGCGAACGCAAGCGTAAGCGCGAAGGCCGCCTGAGTTGTACGAAAGGGTGCATGTCGGCAGCGATTCGCCACTTTCTGCAGTTTGCCGATTTCGATCGCGCCGAGCTCGAATGGGTGTTCGAGCGCTCGCGCATCATCAAGGACCGATTCAAACGCTACCAGTTCTACCAGCCGCTGGCCGATCGCACGCTGGCAATGGTGTTCGAAAAAGCGTCGACGCGCACGCGCGTGTCGTTCGAAGCCGGCATGTACCAGATGGGCGGCTCGGTGATCCACATCACCACCGGCGATTCGCAGCTGGGCCGCGCAGAGCCGATCGAAGACACCGCGCGCGTGATCTCGCGCATGGTCGATATCGTGATGATCCGAACGTACGAGCAGGCCAAGCTCGAAGGCTTTGCGGCCCATTCGCGAGTGCCTGTCATCAATGGGCTGACCAACGAATTCCACCCGTGCCAGATTTTGGCCGACATCTTTACTTTCATCGAGCACCGCGGGCCGATCGCCGGCCGCACGGTGGCGTGGATCGGCGATGCAAACAACATGGCGTATACGTGGCTGCAGGCGGCGCAATGCCTGGGGTTTCAGCTGAACATCTCTACTCCGGCCGAGTATCCGCTCGCTGCGTCGCTGGCTGCGACCGGCGAGCATCTGCGCGTGTTCGAAAATCCGATGGACGCGGCGCGCGGCGCCGATCTGGTCACCACCGACGTCTGGACAAGCATGGGATTCGAAACAGAGAACGAAGCGCGCCGCACTGCGTTTGCCGATTGGAGCGTGGATAATGACATGCTGCAGGGCGCAGCTCGCGACGCGCTGTTCATGCACTGCCTGCCGGCGCATCGCGGAGAAGAGGTGGCAGCCGACGTCATCGACGGGCCGCAATCAGTGGTTTGGGATGAGGCGGAGAATCGGCTGCATGTGCAGAAAGCGTTGATGGAATATTTGCTGCTCGGCCGAAATGTCAATTAAGCGCCCGGCTTCGCATCGCGCAAAAGCGATTCTGGCCGCACTGATCTGGCTCGGCCCGCTTGCGGCCGCGTTCGCACAGGGCAGCGGCATCTGGGTCAATCCAAAAGAGTTCAAGGCCGCACCCGCAGAGCCGGAGAAACCGGTTACAGCGAGCGCCGCTAGCGAAAAGAAAGCGGTGTACGCGATTGCCTCCGCGATCGGCGGTCAGTTGAGCTACATCGTGGCAAAGCAATCGGTCGGCTCGCATCTGGATCCGTACGATCGGACCACATTGGCGCTGCCTGATTACACCCTCGACGCCATCGTGATGCGCGACATCGACCGCGTCGTCGCGCGCCGCTTCCCGGACACCGACCGCGTATTCATGCGCCTGAATCCGAGCCAGCTCGATGGCGTGCCTCCACAGGATCGCGAGCGTGTTGCCTTCGAGCGATTGACTGTCGAGCTGCAGCAGAT
>JBGSWX010000111.1:0-2116 GCA_041751695.1 Burkholderiaceae bacterium
TAAAGGACATATCTTGCACGCACTTCAACGGGCGGGAAAGGAGCACCTCATGAGCGTTCGATTCAATCACACGATTGTCTGGTGCCGCGACAAGCAGCGTTCCGCAACATTTCTCGCCGAGGTGCTCGGCCTGCCCGCGCCGGCTCCTTTCGGTCCGTTTCTGGTCGTCAACCTCGACGACGGCGCCTCGCTCGACTTCGACCAGATCGAAGGCGACGTCGCGTCTCATCACTATGCTTTCTTGATCGACGAAGACGACTTCGATTCCATCTTCGGCCGCATTGTCGAGCGCGGGCTGCCGTATTGGGCCGACCCCGGCAAGCGACGCGCGGGCGAGATTTATCGCCACAACGGTGGCCGCGGGGTTTACTTCTCGGATCCCGATGGTCACTTGCTGGAGATCCTCACGCAGCCGTACGGCAGCGGCAATTGACGCCAACGGCAATTCGCTACAGGGAACGACGCAGCGCGCGATAGCGGCCGAGCAGCGCATTGGTCGAGCTGTCGTGCGCGGGCGCCGTTTCGGCGTTGCCCACGATTTCGGCCGCGATTTTTGTCGCCAGCGCCTTGCCGAGCTCTACGCCCCATTGATCGAACGAATCTATGTTCCAGATTGCGCCCTGCACGAACACGCTGTGCTCGTAGAGCGCGACCAGCGCGCCCAATGAATGCGGGGTCAGCGCCTCGCCCAAAATGGTGTTGCTCGGCTGGTTTCCTTCGAAGGTGCGGTGCGGCACCAGTTCGTCGGGCGTTTTTTCGCCCCTGACCTCGTCGGTGCTCTTGCCGAACGCCAACGCCTCGCTCTGCGCGAAGAGATTCGCCATCAACAGATCGTGCTGGTCGCCGAGCGGATTGATCGGTTGGCAGAAACCGATGAAGTCGCACGCGACGAAGCGCGTGCCCTGATGCAGCAGCTGGTAGAACGAATGTTGACCGTTGGTGCCGGGCTCGCCCCAGACGATCGGTGCGGTCTGGTAGTCGACACGAGCGCCGTCGATTGTGACGTGCTTGCCGTTGCTCTCCATGATCAACTGCTGCAGATAGGCCGGGAAACGATTCAGGTATTGCTCGTACGGGAGCACGGCCACGGTCGACGCGCCGAGGAAGTTCGTGTTCCAGATGGCTAGCAGTCCGTGCAGCCACGGCAGATTGCGCTCAGGCGGCGCGCTGCGAAAATGTTCGTCCATCGCGCGAAAGCCGTCCAGCATCGCGCGGAAGTTATCGGCGCCGATCGCGATCATGGTCGAAAGCCCCACCGCCGAGTCCATCGAGTAGCGGCCTCCGACCCAGTCCCAAAAGCCGAACATGTTGTCTATATCGATACCGAACTTGACGACTTCTTCGGCGTTGGTGGAGACCGCAACGAAATGCTTGGCTATCGCCGCGTCGTCGCCCAGCGCATTGCGGCACCACTGGCGCGCGGCGCGCGCGTTGGCGAGCGTCTCCGCAGTGGTGAATGTCTTGGAGCAGACGACGAACAGCGTTTCATCGGGCTGAAGGTCGCGCACCGCTTCAACGAAATCGGTGCCGTCGATGTTGGAGACGAAGCGAAACGTCATCCCGCGGTCGCTGTAGTGACGCAGTGCTTCGTAGGCCATCACCGGCCCGAGATCGGAGCCGCCGATGCCGATGTTGACCACGTTGCGAATGCGCTTGCCGCTGTGGCCAGTCCATTCGCCGCTGCGCACGAGACTGCTGAAGGCCGCCATACGGTCGAGCATTTCATGCACTTCCGGTACGACGTTGTTGCCGCCCACGACGATGTGTTCATCCGCCGGCGCACGCAGCGCGACGTGCAGCACGGCTCGCTGTTCGGTTACGTTAATCGGCTCGCCGCCGAACATCGCATCGATGCGCTCGCGCAGACCGCAGGCGTGGGCGAGGTCGAACAACAGCCGCATCGTATCGTCGGTGACGCGGTTCTTTGAGTAATCCAGATACAGGCCGGCCGCTTCGGCTGCGAACCGCTCGCCGCGCTTGGAATCTTCGGCGAACAATCCGCGCAGATGACGGCCTTCGATCCGCGCGAAGTGCCGCTTCAGCGCTCGCCACTGCGGGCGTTCGTCCAGCGGCGCTGCCTGGCGGGCGGAAGGCGCCGTGGCCACGTCAGTCAGGC
>JBGSWX010000112.1:0-1508 GCA_041751695.1 Burkholderiaceae bacterium
TAACGGCAAGGCGGACTTGGCGCCGCTACAGACGGCCATTGGGCTTAAACCCGGCGGGGTAGCGCGCTCCAAGACAAAGCCCGTTTGCTCATCGCCCATCAATCCCAACGTCGCTGCGCCGACCGACTGCGTCCCGCAACACCTGGCGAACTTGCCGCCTGATCCCGGGCCGGCCGGCATGAAGACGTTGGCAGGAATCGATTCGGACAACGATGGCGTGCGCGATGACGTGCAGCGGTACATCGCACTTAATTACGGCCATTCGGAGCGCGCGGTGATGGCACTGCGCATGATCGCGAAGGGCGCGCAACAGCAGATACTGATTGGTGATTCGGTTAGTAGAGATGAAGCGAAGAGCATTGCTGAAGCCGTTATGCGACCAGTAGAGTGCTTTACGAGATCGGTCGACGAAACGATTCTGTTCAGCGGCGCGATTGAAAAGCTGGTCACTTTAGTTACAAACACGCCCGAGCGCTTTGCGGCGAAAGGTAAGTTCGAAGTGCTAGCGGCGAATCGAGTCTATGAGCTTTCGAACGATCCGACCTCAGCGTTGTGCGGCTATGACCCAGCGAAACTGCCAAACTAAACAAACTAGAAAGAAGGGAAATTATGTGGGGTAATGTGGTGAAGTTCGGGGTGTGGTGTTGCATTGGTTTGCTGACAGTTGACGCGCAGGCGGCAACCGTTGACCCGCGGCTGGCCCGTTACGACGTTTGCGGCGCGTCTGAGGTGTTGCACGTCAACGGCATCAACACATCGCTGGAAGGCGCGCAGGGCAACCTTGCTGCGCTGGCGCGCTTTAATGGCAATGCGCACAACGAACACCTGCTGCGATACGGTCTGGCGTACAACCGAACGAACTGGATCATCGCTGATATACAGCAATCGTTTACTCAGTTGATCGCCGACTATCCGGGCGTCACGTTCAGCGAATGGCTACAAGCCGTTGTGAGTGGTATCTGGCCCGACAGCTTGCCAGCCGCCGCGATTGCGGACATCGCTGGCCGCATCGGGACCGTGCTCGGGCTGAACCGTCAGATCGCCACCAACGATCCTGACCTAGTGGGCATGCTGAATGAGATCAGAGTATTTCATCGCAACGATGCGCGCATGACGATGGTTGGACATTCGCAGGGAAGCATCTACGCGAACGTTATCTATGACAGGATTACTGATGCTTCAGTTGCTCCGGTGAAGATGGCGGCGGGGCGCATCAACGTAATGGACGTGGCTGCAGCGGTCGAAACCATCCGCGGCGGCGGTGAGTACGTGACATCGCGTACCGATCTCGTTGTCAACCTGGTGCGCCTAGTCGCAGGCAACACGCTGGCGGCAAACTTGACGCTGGCGCCGTCGTTTGCTGACTGGAGGGGTCACAGTTTCATCGCGATCTATCTCGCGCAGGCGCTCTCTCGCGATGCCATCATCCGCAAGCTGGAAGTGCAACTGACCATTGCCGAGAACGCCCCGGGCTTCGGACCTTTCGTGAATACGCGTTTGTTCGGCAG
>JBGSWX010000113.1:0-3815 GCA_041751695.1 Burkholderiaceae bacterium
CGGCCATCGGCGCGATAGGCAATGACAGCAACCGCGCGCGCGGCGCAGCGGCTGGTGCGGCAATCGGCGCGGCGGCCGGTGCGTTGGGTGGCTATATCTGGAACCGGCGCATGGAAAATCAGCAGAAGCAGATTGAGCAGCAGACCGCGGGCACCGGCGTCGAAGTGACCCGCACGACAGACAATCGGCTTCGGATCAACATTCCGAGCGATATTTCGTTCGACGTGGGCCAGGCCGCGATCCGCCCGAACTTCCGGCCGGTATTGGACAACTTCGCGCAATCGCTGCAACAGAATCCGACCTCGACCGTCAGCATCATCGGGCACACCGATTCGACCGGCTCGCCGGCGGGCAATGAGCCGCTGTCGCTGCAGCGTGCCGATGCTACGCGCGACTATCTGGTCTCGCGCGGTATCGCATCAAACCGCTTCTCGATCGACGGCCGCGGCGCACGCGAGCCGGTCGCGAGCAACGACACCGACGCCGGCCGCGCGCGCAATCGCAGAGTCGAAATATTCCTGGGTGATCGCGACGCGTAGTTTTTTGTAGATCGTTTTAATCATTAGGGCGCGGCAGCGGATCGCTGCTGCGCCCTGCTGCATCCTTGGCGCGCATTTTCGCGGCGATGTAGTCGCCGTGCGTGACGTGCAGCAGCTCGGCAACTCGGCGCAGCACATGATTCTCATGCGCCGAGAGTTCAGCGTCGGCGTAGGCCACCTGCCACATCAGCTCGATGACGCGCTGCTTTTGCTGTTGCGAAAATTGGCGGTTGATTAGCGATGTGAACTGGTAGTAGTCATTGGCCGTCCGCATTTCCTCCTCGGCCAGTCGCATCAGCGCTTCGGCTTCGTCGGCAGACAAACCGAACTTTTCGCGTACCGCACGGAGCACCACCTGCTGCTCGCCAGGATGTTTAGCAGCATCGGCGCGCACGACTTCGACTAGCAAGGCGGCGGTGGCGAGCTCGATGCTGTGGCGCTCGGCCGCGGGCGCGTTCTGCGCACCGATGTTCTGCTCAAAAAAATCGCGGATCGATTTCAGCATGGTCAGCAAACTCTGTCGGCAGCGTACAACAGCGCGCTGCATTCGTCGGTTTCTGCTGCTTCCTCGGACTGAGAATGCTGCCTGACGATCAACGGGAGGTTGCATGACCCAAACGCAAAAGGTCGCGCTGGTGACGGGCGCGGGAAGCGGCATCGGCCGCGCGGTTGCAGTGAGTCTGCTCAACAACGGATTCGACACGGTGCTGGCCGGGCGCCGCCTCGACGCGCTCGAAGCGACCGCGAAGCTTGCCGCGGATGCGCGCTGCGCGTCGCTGGTCGTTGCCACCGACGTCGGTGACCCGAGCTCGGTCGATGCCCTCTTCGCCAAATTGAAGGGCCGCTTCGGTCGCCTCGATTTTCTGTTCAACAATGCGGGTACCGGCGCACCGCCGCTCCCGCTGGAAGATCTGAGCTATGCGCAGTGGAAAGCGGTGGTCGACGCTAACCTGACCGGCGCCTTCCTGTGCACGCAGGGTGCGTTTCGATTGATGAAGGCGCAGGACCCGCGCGGCGGGCGCATCGTCAACAACGGTTCGATCTCGGCCCACGCGCCGCGACCCAACTCGGCACCGTATACGGCGACCAAGCACGCAATCACCGGGCTCACCAAATCATCCTCGCTCGATGGCCGCAAGTACGACATTGCCGTGGGCCAGATCGATATCGGCAACGCGTTGACCGACCTCGCGTTCAGGATGACGAAGGGCGTGCCGCAGGCGCACGGCGAGATCGCGGTCGAGCCCGTGATGGACGTACAGCACGTCGCCGACGCAGTGCTTCACATGGCGAGCCTTCCGCTCGATGCCAACGTGCTCTTCATGACCGTGATGGCAACCAAGATGCCGTTTGTGGGCCGAGGCTGATGCTTTTCATTGCAGGCGCATCAAAGACGACTTACGCACGACGAACGACGCGCATCACTCATCGCAACGGTCGAAAGAACTCGCGAATCTCGTGGGCGAGTAACTCCGGCTGCTCGAGCGCAGCGAAGTGCCCGCCCTTCGGCATTGTGGTCCAACGACGGATGTCGGCATACATCGCGTGCGCCAGCGAGCGCGGCGGGCGCAGTATCTCCTTCGGAAACTCGGCATATCCCATCGGCACGGCGATGGCAGCGTCATCCGGGATCGGCCACGGTCCGTGCATGCGTGCGTAGTAGGGCCCGAACGAGGAACCGATGGCGCCGGTGACCCAGTGCAGCATGATGTTGGTCAGCATCGCATCGCGGCCGATGGTGCCGTCGAGATCGCCGTCGTTGTCGCTCCAGCTGTGAAATTTCTCGACGATCCAGGCGGCCAATCCAATCGGTGAGTCGGTCAGCGCGTACGCCAGCGTTTGTGGCTTCGTGCCCTGTATCCACGAATAGCCCACTTCTTCTTTCATCCAGTGCGCGCGCTGTTCGAAATAGCGCCGCTCGTCATCGGAGGCATGTTCCGGCATCGGCGTATCACGCCGCAACGCCATCGAGTTCAAGTGAATGCCGGTGATCCGTTCCGGATAGCTGTAGCCGAGGCGTGAAGTGATGAACGCGCCCCAGTCGCCGCCCTGCGCCGCAAAGCGCCGGTATCCGAGCACATCGGTCATCAGCTCGGCAAATACATCGGCCATCTGCTCGACAGAAAAGCGCGGCTGGTTCGGCGCGAAGGAGAATGTATAGCCCGGCAGCGACGGTGCGATCACGGTGAAAGCGTCGGCCGGATCGCCACCGAAGCGCGCCGGGTTGGTCAGTAGCGGGATCAGCCGGTGGAATTCGTACACCGACCCCGGCCAGCCGTGCGAAATCAGCAGCGGGTGTGGATCATGTCCCTTGCCCTCTGCGCGGATGAAGTGCAAATCGATGCCCGCCAGCCGGACTTTAAATTGCGCAAACCGGTTGATCGTCGCTTCGTGCGTGCGCCACTCATAGCGGTCGCGCCAGTAATCCACCAGCGACCGCAGGTATGACAGTTCGGTCCCGTACTTCCAATGATTGTCCGGCGGTTCGTCGGGCCAGCGCACGCGTGCAAGACGTGCCTTGAGGTCGGCCAACACTTCATCGCTGACATGCAGCTCGAACGGCGTCGGAGCGGTGCTCATCGGGATCCCCGGGAAGTCTCGCTTTGGACTTTATTCCAGTCGGCCATGGCATCCCGCATTGCAGAGCGCGACGAACGGATTTCCAGCGGCCGGCGCACCCGACAAGCGGTCGGTCTGCCTTGATGGCGTTGGCACTGATCGTGATTGTCTTTGTGTGCGGTGTGGTGGTTTTTTGGGAACCCAATTACAACGAGGAGATTGACCGTCATGTTCAGCCCTAGTGCAAGTGCCGAAGTTCAGGATTGGATAACTCCGCCGCAGGTCAAGGTGGTGAGAATTACCACGCAGGCAGAGCAGCTGGAGCGCATCCAGCAGAGAGCCCGAGAGCTGCGGGAAGAAATGGGTCCGCTTTATCTTTGCAACGAGAAGAATCGTGTCCGTCGCCTGGATGGGCGGAGTTACCTGCCGCGCGAGGCTGCCCGTACAAACGTCAGGGCCATCAAACGTAAAGTGGCGGCTTGAGCTTCAACTTTCTTGCACGCGCGCGCGTGACAGGCAGCGCTGATAGCGCTCATCGACCCGCCGAGCGAACCACTCGGTGGTGAGCTTGCGGGTGATCTTCGGGCTTTTCAAAGTAATACTGGGCAGCACAGCGCGCGGCGCCGCACGCCCATAGGCCTGATCGGCCCGCGTGTAAACACGTTCGTAGAGCCGAGTGCGCTCGAATCCGGGCTCGGTGCCGCGCTCGAGGTCGCG
>JBGSWX010000114.1:0-2243 GCA_041751695.1 Burkholderiaceae bacterium
CTTGGCGCCGCGCCGCGATTGATCGTCACCGGCGGCAACGCGGCCGTGCTGCTCGATCGGCTCTCGGTCGAGCCGGCGGCGATCGAACATAATCTGGTTGTGCGCGGTCTGGCTTTGCGCGCACAGTTCAGTTTGATCGCATAGTTCGCTGACTCATACCTCGCTGACTCAATGAAGCTCGCATTTCTGATAGTGGTGCTGCTGAATCTGGCCCTGTTCGCGGGCCAGCAGGGCGTATTCGGCCGCTTCGGCGAAGGCGGTCGCGAGCCGGAACGCGTGGGTCGTCAAATCGAGCCCGAACGATTCCGCGTGTTGAGCGAAAAGGAAGTGCAAAAACTGCGCGAGCGCGCGAGCCAGGCGAAAGGCAGCGGCGATTCGGCCATCGGCCAGTAAGCCACTGCCGGCGCCTTCACTCGGCTTTGATGTTGGCGTCTTTGATGATCTTGGCCCACTTGGCCAACTCATCCTTTTGAAAGGAGGCGAACTGCGCCGGCGTGGTTGCAATGAAGCGCGCGCCTTCGCTCTCCAGGCGCTTCTGAACATCGGGCGAGCGCATGATTTTCTGCACCTCGGCGTTGAGCTTGGCCACGATGTCGGGCGGCGTGCCCGCCGGCGCGAACAGCCCAATCCAGTTGCTGACTTCAAATCCAGGCAAGCCTGATTCTGCAACGGTCGGCACATCCGGCAACGCCACTGTGCGCACGAGGCCGATCGATGCAATCGCTCGCAGCTTGCCGGCCTTCACGTGCGGCAGCACGGTGGGCATCGTGGCAAAAGACAGCTGGGTCTGCCCGCTCAACAAATCGGCGATCGCCGGCGAGTTGCCGTTATAGGGCACGTGAACGATATCGACCTTCGCGGTGGACTTGAACAACTCGCCTGCAAGATGACTGGTGGTGCCGAGCCCGCCCGACGCGTAACTGAGTGCGGGCGCCTTCGATACCCAGGCGATCGAGCGCATCGGACACGTTCGGCGTCGAGACGCTCAAAAGCTGGCTGATGACGCGTGAATCGATCGTTGCCATAGCGTGATCTCTCCAGAGTAGTCGTGAAGGTCAATCTACACGCGAGACTTTTTCAGCAATCACTTCGCGCAGGCGATCCACCAACGCGCGCCGTGCCTGCAGCGTCTGCTCATGCGGCGCGCGCTGGGCCTTGCCCCACACGGGTTGCGGGTAGTGCAGATCGTCGGCAAAGCGCGCGATCACGTGCCAGTGCAGGTGCGGCGTCATGTTGCCGAGGCTGGCCAGGTTGATCTTGAGCGGAGACAGCACTTCGCGCTGCGCCGATTCGACGGCGAACACTGTCCTCATCAGCCTCAGGCGCTCGTCGTCCTGCAGTTCGCTCATCTCGCGCACATGGTCGTTCCAGATCACGCGCACGTAGCCCGGATAGTCGGGCTCGTTGACCAGCGTCACGCGCAACCATTCGTTGGCCAGCACGATCGTGCCGCCATCGCCTTTGCATAGCTCGCAGTCCGCAAGTCTCATGGCTATACCAATACCCGCTCGATGCCGCCGTGATTGGCGCGCTCGACATACGCGGGCAGCCAGTCGGCGCCGAGTATGTGGCGCGCCATTTCAACCACGATGTAGTCGGCGTCGGTATCGGCATCGTGGTTGTAGCGCTTCAGTCCCTGCAGGCACGACGGGCACGAGGTCAGCACCTTGAGCTCGCCTTCGAATCCATCGGCGCGCAGCTTGTCGGCGCCGGCTCGGACTTCGCGCTCCTTGCGGAAGCGCACCTGCGTCGCGACGTCGGGCCGCGCGATGGCAAACGTGCCGGATTCGCCGCAGCAGCGGTCGTTGTTCTCGATGGCGATGTTGTCGACGGTACTCACCAGCGCGTTGACTGTTTTCAGCGGCGCCTGCAGCTTCATCGGCGTGTGGCACGGGTCGTGATACATGTAGCGCACACCGGTCACACCCTCGATGCGAATGTTCTTCTCAAGCAGGTACTCGTGAATGTCGATGATGCGGCAGCCGGGAAAAATATCCTCAAATTTGTAACCCTGCAATTGGTCGTAGCAGGTGCCGCAACTCACCACCACCGTCTTGATGTCCAGATAGTTCAGCGTGTTTGCGACGCGATGGAACAGGACGCGGTTGTCGGTGATGATCTTCTCGGCCTTGTCGAACTGGCCCGCGCCGCGCTGCGGATAGCCGCAGCACAGATAGCCTGGCGGCAGCACGGTCTGCACGCCAGCGTGCCACAGCATTGCCTGCGTCGCCAGGCCAACTTGC
>JBGSWX010000115.1:0-1606 GCA_041751695.1 Burkholderiaceae bacterium
GCGCATTTTGCGGCAAGGCGGTGCACAGGCGGGTTGCCTACTCGCTGCGGAATCGGGCCGATCGTTGGACGAGGCCGCGATTGAACGCGCGCACAAGCTCGCCCGCTCGTACGCCGGCATGGCCGGCCAAGACCTGGCCAAAGGGGTGAGCGCCAAGCGCCCGTATCAATGGAGCGAGGGAAGCTGGCGCCTTGCGCGCGCCGACGGCACACCGGGTTTCCTCGCGCGCGATGCGCATCGTTTTCACGTGGTGGCGTACGACTTCGGCGTGAAGCAGAACATCTTGCGATTGATGGCCGACCGCGGCTGCCGCATCTCCATCGTTCCCGCACAAACGCCTGCGGTGAACGTCCTCAAGCTGGCGCCCGACGGCGTGTTCCTGGCCAACGGGCCGGGTGACCCCGAGCCGTGCGACTACGCCGTCGAGGCGACGCGCGAATTCATTGCGCGCAAGGTGCCTACGTTCGGCATTTGCCTCGGGCATCAGATCATGGGCCTGGCGGTCGGCGCACGTACGCTGAAGATGAAGTTCGGGCATCACGGCGCCAACCATCCGGTGCTCGACCTCGATACGCGCAAGGTCTACATCACGAGCCAGAATCACGGCTTTGCCGTCGATCAGGATACTTTGCCTGCCAACGTGCGCGTGACGCACGTCTCGCTGTTCGATGGGTCGCTGCAGGGCTTTGCGCTGACCGACGCGCCGGCGTTTTGTTTTCAGGGCCACCCCGAAGCAAGCCCCGGGCCGCACGACATTTGCGATCTGTTCGATCGGTTCATCGAATTGATGGAAGCGCGCAGGCAGCCGCTCAACGTTGCTGAGAGCGTCTCGGCATGACGCTCGGCGTAATCAGGAACACGTTGAACGAAGCGCTGCAAGCATTGCAGGCCCTGGCTGGCAACGAAGCGACACTGCAGCAGATCGCCGCCGCAGGCGAACTGCTCGCAGACACCTTCGCCGCCGGCGGGCGCGCGTACGCGTGCGGCAACGGCGGCTCGATGTGCGACGCGATGCACTTTGCGGAAGAGCTCACGGGCCGGTTTCGCGATAACCGGCCCGGCTATGCAGCGCTGGCGATCAGCGACCCGGGCCATTTATCGTGCGTGGGCAATGATTACGGTTACGAGCAGGTGTTCTCCCGCTTCATCGAAGCGCATGGACGCAAAGGCGACGTCCTGCTCGCGATTTCTACCAGCGGCACCAGCAAGAATGTGCTTGCAGCGTTCAATGCGGCGCGTGGGCGTGAAATGAAGGTGATTGCGCTGACGGGCCGCGAGGCCACGCCGCTCGGCGAGTCAGCGGATATCGCGATCGTGACGCCGGGCGGAAAGTATGCCGACCGTGTACAGGAACTGCACATCAAGGTCATTCACATTTTGATCGAACTGGTCGAGCACAGGCTGGCGCCCGAGAACTCCGCGTGATGCCGAAGCGCGACGATCTAAAAAGCATTTTGATCATCGGCGCCGGACCCATCGTCATCGGCCAGGCGTGCGAGTTCGACTACTCGGGCGCACAGGCGTGCAAGGCGCTGAAGGACGAGGGCTACAAGGTCGTCCTTGTCAACAGCAATCCGGCGACGATCATGACCGATCCGGAAACCGC
>JBGSWX010000116.1:0-10180 GCA_041751695.1 Burkholderiaceae bacterium
GGCAAGAATGTCATCGATCTGTTCGGTATCGATGGTCTCCCATTCGAGCAGCGCCTTGACCATCGCTTCGATCTTGTCGCGATTTCCCTCGATATGCTTGCGCGCGATGGCGTACTGCTCGTCGATGATGCGGCGGATTTCGGCGTCGACCTTGCGCATCGTTTCTTCCGAAACGTTGGTGGTCTTCGTGATCGAGCGTCCCAGGAAGATCTCACCCTCGTTCTCTGCGTACACCATGGGCCCGAGAGCGTCGCTCATGCCATAGCGCGTGACCATATCGCGCGCCATTGCCGTGGCGCGCTCGAAATCATTGCTGGCGCCGGTGGTCATCTGATTCATAAACACTTCCTCGGCGATACGCCCGCCGAACAGCACCGCAATCCGGCTCAACAGGTACTGCCGGTCGTACGCGTAGCGATCCTGCTCGGGCAATTGCATCGTGACGCCGAGTGCGCGGCCGCGCGGAATGATCGTCACTTTGTGCACCGGATCGCTCTTCGGCATCAGCTTCGCCACCAAGGTGTGCCCTGACTCGTGATAGGCGGTGTTCAGGCGCTCTTCGTCGGTCATCACCATCGATTTGCGCTCGGCGCCCATCATGATCTTGTCTTTGGCTTTTTCGAAGTCGACCATCTCGACCACGCGTGCGCTCCGCCGCGCTGCGAACAGCGCTGCTTCGTTGACCAGATTGGCGAGATCCGCGCCTGAGAACCCGGGCGAGCCACGCGCAAGAAGGTCCGCGCGCACGTCGGCGCCGATCGGCACCTTGCGCATATGGACGTTCAGAATTTGTTCGCGGCCGCGGATGTCGGGCAACGGGACGACCACCTGACGGTCGAAGCGGCCCGGACGCAGCAGCGCGGGATCGAGCACATCGGGCCGGTTGGTCGCCGCAATCACGATCACGCCCACGCCGGTCTCGAAGCCATCCATCTCGACCAGCATCTGATTCAGAGTTTGCTCGCGCTCGTCGTTGCCGCCGCCAAGCCCGGCGCCGCGCTGCCGGCCAACCGCATCGATCTCGTCGATGAAGATGATGCACGGCGCGTGTTTCTTCGCCTGGTCGAACATGTCGCGCACGCGCGCCGCGCCGACGCCGACGAACATCTCGACGAAGTCGGAGCCCGAGATCGAGAAAAACGGAACCTTTGCGTCACCGGCACTCGCCTTCGCCAGAAGCGTCTTACCGGTACCGGGCGAGCCGACCATCAACACGCCGCGCGGGATGCGACCGCCGAGCTTCTGAAACTTGGAGGGATCCCGCAGGAACTCGACCAGCTCGTGGACCTCTTCCTTCGCCTCGTCGCAGCCGGCAACGTCGGCGAAGGTGATCGCGTTGTTGGTTTCATCGAGCATGCGCGCGCGTGACTTGCCGAACGAAAAAGCCCCGCCCCGGCCACCGCCCTGCATCTGCCGCATGAAAAAGATCCACACGCCGATCAACAACAGCATCGGGAACCACGACACGAAGATCTGCGTAAGCAGTGACTGTTCTTCCTCGGCCTTGCCGTACACCTGAACGCCGGCCTTGCGCAGATCGTCGACCATCCACAAATCGCCCGGCGATGTGAGCGTGTAGCGATTGCCTTCGTTGGGTGTGACGTTCAGATTGCGCCCCTGCACGTCGACGCGCTTGATCTGGCCCGCTTTGGCCTGATCCATGAATTGCGTGTAGCTGACGTTTTCAGCGGGTTTCTGGCGGCTTTCGAACTGCTTGAAAACCGTGAACAGGACGAGCGCGATCACCATCCAGATGGCGGCTTTCGCAAACATGTTGTTGTTCAAGGGTGCTCCTCTATTCGCCCCAATGAATCAGGCGATTCCAACCGCAGTTGGGTACGTCCAGCAAATTCTAAACCCCACTACCGCAATTGACGGGCCAATAAGTACAACTCGGCAGACGTATCGCGCGAAGCGGGCGGTTTGCGCACGGCAACGGAGTGAAATACCTTCTTTAGGCGTTCTACGTACTGACTGTAACCGCTGCCCTGGAAGGCTTTGACGAGAAAAGCACCGTTCGGTTGTAGATATTTACCCGCAAAGTCGGCCGCTATCTCGGCCAGGAGCACGCTGCGTGCCGCATCGGCGGCCGCAATCCCCGACAAATTGGGCGACATGTCCGACAGCACAAGGTCGATCGGGCTCCCGGCCAGAAGATCGACCAGTTGGCGCTCGACCGCTTCGTCGTGAAAGTCGCTCTGGAAAAACTCGACGTCGGGCAATGGGTCCATCGGCAGAATATCCAGCGCGACGATGCGGCCCGCGAATCTGCCGTCAGCTCGAGTGAGCCGCTTGCGTACGACCTGACTCCAGCTACCGGGGGCAGCGCCCAGATCGACGACCACCATGCCGGGCCGCAGCAATCGGTCTTTGTCGTCAATCTCCGAGAGCTTGTACGCCGCACGCGAGCGAAAACCCTCAGCGACCGAACGCTTGACGTACGGATCGTTGACGTGGCGGGCGATCCACTCCGGATTCGAGCGGTTCTTGCGGCGAACGGCGGGCAATTTCTTCCGGTGAGCAAGGCGCGGCGCGCCATGCTCTCACGGATCAGCGATCGCGACGACGACCTACCGCGGAACCTCGCGCCACCCGATTCTGCGCGCGTTCGTTGCACCGCTGCCGACGTTAAGCCCGCGCGTTTCCTTGACGCCGGAGGCACCGGTCGTGATGACCTTCAATGTGGTGCCCTGCAACCGAACGATGGCGTTACCGACCGTCAGCGTTCCCGGCCTAAACAGCCCGACCTCACCGCCAGTCGCGGTGCTGACCGCGAGGCCGTTGCGGTAGTTGAATTGATATATCCAGCTGTCACCACCGGCCGTGCACGCGTTGTTATTCGGTATGTTGCCCGTGATCAGCAGCGTCCCCAGTGCTAGTTGGGGATCAATGTTGACCCGCTCGCCGGTCGACGGCAGATCCATGTACCAGCCGTTGTGCACGCTCCAGTCGACCACCGAGCCGCTCACACCGCGCCGGTTACTGCCCAGATCGGTGATCGTGCGCGGCACGAAAGTGCTGTTAGTACGCGGATTGCCGTGGTCGACATCGCTATCCTGAAACGCGTACACGCTGCCTACATACGACCAGTCGCCAGCCGGCGACAGCGTCGATGGATTCTGCAAGTCCGAGCCACCGAGGTAACGGCCGGTGCCGACGAATACGGCACGGCTGCTATCGATCAATCCGAGCTCGGGCCGGGTCGTCACCGGTTGCACTCGCCCCGCGGCATCCAGTAGCGTTGCCATGCGCATTACGGTCGGTGTTGCGGGCGCCAGATCAAACCGCCACATGTTGCCGCGCAGATCGCCCCCGTAGACATGCTGCGTCGAATTGTCAGTATCCGGATCGCGCGCCCAGGCAGAAATTTTTGCAAAGCCCGACGGGCTGGTACTGTTTCCAACGCCAGTCGTCGTCTTTGAAAGAATCGCGCCAGTTGCGAGGTCAACCACGTACAAATACCCGCGGCCATCACCAGTGCTGACGTTGTTGTATCCCGATGTCAGCAGGACTATCCAGCGCCCGTCGCTGCGTCGCTTCGTGATGACCGGATTGCCAAACGTCAATCCGAGATCGGCATCGACGATCGAGCACAGGGCGGCGCTTGTGCAGATCTCCCATAGCGGAATGGGGTTGATCGGATCGGTAACGTCGAGTGCATAGAAACCGCGCCCGCCAGCACCCAGTCCCGCCACCAGAATCGTGCGCCATTGACCGCCGATCAACGCGTCTCCAACCGTGGGCGAGCCGTCGACGAAGAATTCGTGCGAGGTCCCATAAGCGGTTTCGGCTAATTTGTGCAAGCGCGGCAACACGGTGCGTGGCACATACCCCCACATCTCGGCACCGGTAGTCGCGTTGAACGCGTGCAGCATGCCGTCGTTACCGCCGATATAAACGACTGCCTGGCGGCTTGCGTTCAGATTCTTGAAGTCAAAATACGACGGTGTGATCGGATCGCCGTAGGAGCGGCGGGGGTCGCGCACATACGCCGGGCGCGAACCCACTAAGTCACCGAGCACATATTCGCGTTCTCTGTACAGCGTCTCGTGCTGGCGTTGGCCGCGCAAAAAGTTAATCAGGTTCGCGCCGGCATTGACCGTCGCACGCTCCAGTACGGTCAGCGACCCGCATTGCGACAGATCGGTACATCGGTTGTCGAAGTGCGCGCGAGTCGACGCATCCAAGCTTCCCCACACAAACGACACGCGGGCATTTGCGACCGTCGTATAAATGACGCGTGAATCGGTGCTGGCGCCGACGCGGCCGTTCAGTAACGTTCGGGCTGACCAGTCGACGGTGTCGGAGACAACGCCGCTGACCGCGTCGACTCTTTGCGCTATCAGCTCTCCATCCCAGCGAGTGGTACGGTACGTCGAGCTAAAAATCGCGTTGTCTGTGGCGGTGATGTTCGGACTGCTGGTAGCGGATGCGGCTGCCGCTGCGACCAACACTCGCAAGTCGGACAAGGCGCTGACCAATCCGTCGTACAGACTCGGCGCATCGTTGGCGCTGATGAAGCGGCCGCGGCCATTGACCGCCGTGTGCCACAGATCGTCGAGCTTGGCAGGATTGTCGGCGTCGCTCAGCGGCGGCACCGGCCAGTTGCAGATCTGGCCGGCAGTACCCCAACTGCAATTTGAGTTGCCGACTTTGATGTTATAAAAATCGCCGAAGGTGGCCGACTGGTAGCCCGGCAGGTACTGCATCAAGCCGCCCAGGCCCAGGCTGATGGTGAACGTCAGCATGTGCTGCGCCGAGTTGGTGTCGTTCAGCGTGCCGGGAACATTGTTGTCGCTGACATCGGTGCCCAATGCGCCGGTTGAACCGGGCGGCCGCAAGTCCGTCATGTAGTAATACATCGCGACGTCGGCCAGGTTGTCGTTCGCACCGGCAAGCGCGCCATCGAAAGCACCCGACGCGCGCGTCGAGTAGCCACTGTTGACGTTGTCGTTGTTGCCAATTGCCGAACCGTCGATCCGCTGGCCTGCAGCACCGTTCCAATAGCCGTCGGTACTCAGAATTGCGACGTTCGGCTGACACGAGTACTCAACTGGATCAACGTTCATGCCAGAATTGAGGCCGGTGGTTATTCCGGCGTAGTGGCGGCCGACGCGCGACAGCGCCTCGCGCAACGGCGTACCGCCGGACGGGTTCAATGCATACAGCCGGTTGTACCAACTCGCCCGATGCTCTCCTACAAAGATATTGACCGGCGTGTACTTGCTGCTGCTGACCGGCGAGCCGGGGTTGATCGTGATCATGCCGATGCGGTAGCGGCCGTCGATCTCGACGAAGGCGTAGCCCACGCCAGTCTTCATCAGCTGCATGCGGGTGCTGTAGTACGCATACCAGTTGGCGAAGTTGGTCATTTCCTCGGCGTACGTGCACGTAGGCGCTGAAGCGCAGTCGGTGCGGTTCGGTCGGCTGCCGTATGTTGCGGTCGCCGACACGATGTCAGTACGGCGGAACGTGCCGTATCGCATGTGGGTATGGTTTGTCGTATAGGTGCGCTGGCAGCGCGGCCGACTGCTGGTGACGCCCGAAATAGCGGCGCTGTTATTCGCGTCGGTCGTGTTCTGGCAATAACGCACAGGAGCGGGATGGACGTAGCTGCCGGTGGGCGTGGCGGATAGCGTGCAATCACGCAGGTCGGCCGTTAGGCAATACTCGCGCGGCAGGATGTCGTAATAAAACGGGTTGCCGCCTCGAGTGCGCGGAAACCGAAACGCTCCAGACGCCGTGCCGTTCGGAAATCCGTTTGCGGTAGCGGTGCTGTACTGAAATGGGTTGGCTGTGTTGATCCCGTTACGGCGGCACAAACTCGTACTGTACGGGTCGTCGGTCGAGGTTTGGCAGTAGACGATTTCCGGATAGCCGCTGACCAAATTAATGTTTGTCGCGCCTACGAAGCCGTTGACTCGAACACTCGTCCAGGGCGAGCCGAAACTCGTCTTCAGCGTCCCATCAGCATTGATCGCCGGGAAATACGTCACCTTCGGGTTGTAGTAGATCGTATTGAACTGGCTCGCATACCACGGCGGATTGCCTTCGATGCCGTTGGTCGTCGTCGAAGAGCAGCTGCTGTTGCTGCAGCGGGCCTTGTCGACGCGAGCCCCGTCTACTTCCTCTGGCATGAAGCGTGATGCCATGCTGCCCGAGTCGTCGACAATGAACATGATGTTTGGCTTGACCTGACTCGACACCGAATTGGTCAATGGGTTGTTCGCGATGTCGGTGAGCTCGGCCTGCGCAGTCGTGCCGGCGGCCATAAGCACGATGGCGGCAACGCGAATGATGAGTTTCATTAAGAGGCTCGCTATAGGGAGACGAAGGTTTGCACCAACGTGCTGGTGTTGCGCGGGCCGAGAACGCGCACGGAGATTCGGTAATAGTTTTGCGCGACGCCTACGAAATTGACTGCGTCGGCGGAGAAGCTGCCGCCGTTGGCTGCGGTCGGCGCGGCCGTCAGCAGCGAGCACGAGTTGCCCGCCGAGTTCGTGTTTCCCTGCGCCGAACACATGCGGTGCACCACGTACTGCACCCGGTTACCGGCGCCGTCCGCGGCGCTGACCGTGCAGCCACCGCACTGCGACCAGAACGTTTCATCGTCCCAGTCGGGCTCCGCAACCACCGCGTAGTAGCCGTCGGCCACAGCGGTCGTATTCAGGCGCGGCGTGCCGACGGTGCTTTGCAGAAACAGCACGGCGCTCTGCACGCCGGCGTCTGATGAATGCACGGTCGAGTTGCGGAACGCGAGATTGCCGGCGACCAGATGATGCGTATCCATCGAGCGCGACAGCGCGATGACCGATACCAGCATCGCGACCAGTGCGACCAGCACGACCATCAGCACGGCGCCGCGCTGCCGATGCTGTGTCGTGAAGCTCATGCCGGCCTCCAGATCATGTTGCGCAGGCTGATCGTCGATTCGAAAACGCGATAGCGGAAACAGCGCCAGTCAGCGCGCGCGGATAGATCGAAGTTGCCTCCGGCCCATGTCGGTGCGGCGGTGGTGACGTTGCAGTTGCCCGCCGCGTCAGCGCGCTCGGCTGCCGTACTGCGCGCCACTAGGCCCAGACGAACCGCGATCAGTCCGGCCCACTCAACCGGAGTCGCCGGCGCGACTTCGTTCCAGACGTCGATGACGCCGTCGGCGTTGGTGTCGCGGCCGTACTGCGCCTGCAGCTGGACGACGCCGGCGGCTACCGGTTGCGCAACGTTGCCGAGCAGCACCGGGTCAACGACCAGGTTTTCGTTCTGTATGTAATAGCGGTTGACCGTGGGCGCCTGCCCGATCGAGTACACGACGCCTGCGAGCGTGTAATTGGGTCCGAGGCCGCCGGGCTTGTTGTAGCGCGAAGCTACCGGAGTGCCGAACGGACCGGTGTATGTGCCGTCCACATGCTGAAGACGATCCCGTTGACCGGCCGGCATCAAGGTGGGCGTATTGGTTGCCTGTTGCAAACTGCAATCGCGGCCGGGCTCTGCGAGTATCAGCAACTGACCGGCCACAATGCCAAAGCCGTTTTCTATGAAGTACTGTGTGGTCGGCGTCGGCGGTGCTTGCGTCAGCCGCACCGGGATCGGCACCGAGTCTGTGCCGCTGTAGGTGATTTCGAGGGTGTCCGGCGCACCGGCCGCGCCTTGCGTGATGACGACCGGAGACAGATTGAACTGAAACTCACGCGCCGGAGCGACGCCTTCGTCGTATGCCAGCACACGACAGCCGACGACCGAAGGTGTGTTAATTCCGTAGCCGGCCATGCGCAGGTCGCGCTGCAGCGTGTACATGCCGATCGAGCCCGAGAACGTGGCGTCGCCGCCGGCGGTGGCCGCGCGCCGATAGCCCTCAGACGCGGCGAACGTTTGGTACGCCGCCAGCGTCACGACGAGCGATATCACCATCGAGATTAGAACCTCGACGAGAGACATCCCTCGCGAGTTCTTCATCGGCGAGCCCATCTACGGCTCCTGCAGCGTTGCGATCGCGACGTGCTGGCGCCGTTGCGCACCGGCGGGTTGCCACGTCACGGTGACACTGACCTGAGTACCCACCACCGCAACGGTTGCATCGGAGGCCGGTAGCAGGCGCGTAACTTCAGTCATCCAGGGCGCAATTCGATCTTGCGTCACCCACGCGCCGCCCGCGTGCGCGTAAGCAGCGACGTTGGTGCGATCAACCCAGATTTCGCCGATCAGCCGATCGGCCAGCAACGCCGCATCGACGCGGTACTTGGCATCGGAGAATGTCGAGAACGCCGTCGCATTCGCACTCAGCAATCCGAGGATGCCTACTGCAAAAATCACCGTCGAAACCAGCACCTCGGTCAGCGACATCCCGCGCGAGCGAGAACGCAGCGCGGAACGTGACTTGCGTGACGTGAGACGTTTCATCGAAGGCACAGGCGGTGTCAACATCCGCGCGGATCGCCGACAGCCACGGCGGTGTCGCACATCCGGACGTCACCCGCCGCGCCGAGCGCCAGCCGCAGCGTGCGTCGGTCGGCAGCGCTGACGACCGGATTCGCCACGTCGATCTGCGTTGCCACAACAGAGCCGTCGATATTCGCGACCACCCGGCCGAGCGAGTCGAACGTGATCGTCGTCGCATCCACTGGCCCCATGGCCAATTGCGGTTGCGCCGACGTTTCACTCGCAATTCGCGCTTGAATGACCGGCAGGCAATCACCCGGGTCGTCGACGTTTGCCGTGCCGTTGTCGACCGGATTCGCGCAGCCGACGGTCCAGCTGGCATTTGCGCCATCGGTAATGACAAGCTGCACCAGCCGGTTGCGGCGAATCGCTTCACCGCGCGCCAGCTGCAGTCCATTCAAGACGGATTCGGCCGCGGTACGCGTTTGCGTGTTGCCGATCCACACCGAGAACATCGGCGCGGCCTGTATATAGAGAATCGCCGCGATCGTCAGCACGACCGCGAGCTCGATCAACGTCATACCGCGCTGATGACGAGTCATCGGGTGACCCACTTGGTCCCCGCATCGCCGGGCAGCGCCCCCCAGTGCGCCGGTATTGATGTGGTGGCGCGCACGTTGGCTTGATTGATCGTGTACACAAATCCGTTGGTGTTGCCGGCACCGGTGGCCGTGGCGGTAAACGCCTGGCCGGCCGCAGTGATCGCGCAGCCGACCGCAAAGTTCTCCAGGGCAGCGGGCACCGCCTGACCGCACAGACCGGCCACATTCTGGTAGGTGCGGTTGTCCTGATAGAACTGTTCCATCCGCACGCGGTACTCGGACAGCGCGTTGCCGGCCTCGACCAGGTTCCCGCGCGTTACGTAGCGCGAGTAATTCGGAATTCCGATCGCGGCCAGGATGCCGAGAATGGCTACCACGACCATCGCCTCGATCAGCGTAAAGCCGCTCACATCTCGTTTTCTCATGGCAACCGCGCTCCTGTGCACAACCTGGGTAACGACGCCCGCCAACCGTTCTTGAATTGGCGGGATGTACGATCCGACGAGGCCGACGAGCGGCTTGAGTTCCCGCGACGCATGCCCGCGCGTGGGAAGAATTCCCAAACTCGATCCCATGCCCGAGCTCACTCTTACTTCCGCGCAACGCCAGCTACTGAAAGCGCGCGCGCACGAACTGAAGCCGGTGGTGTTGCTCGGTGGCGCGGGTCTCACGAATGCCGTCCTGCGTGAAATCGACCGTGCGCTCGTGGCCCATGAACTGGTTAAGATCAGGGTGCCCGATGATGACCGCGAGCAGCGCGCGCAGGTCTTCAATGCGGTGGCCGAAAAACTTTCCGCCGCGAAAGTTCAATCAATCGGTAAGACGATTGTGCTGTTCAGGCCGTCGCCCGAAAGCGAGGAAAAGCAGGAGCGCGGTGGACGATTGGAGGAGCGGCCGCGCAACGCCAAAGCTAAGCGCTTTACTGCACGGTAAACGCGCGCTAAATCGGAACGCTCAAGCGATCGGCGGTCGCATCGCAGGGCGCTGCACTTGAACGCTACGTATATGACACCGACACGATCGAATATTCGCGCTCGCCTGCCGGCGCAACGACAGTGGCAATGTCACCTTCGCTCTTGCCGATCAACGCGCGCGCGATCGGGCTCGACACCGAAACCCAGCCGGCTTTGATGTCGGCCTCGTCGTCGCCGACGATTTGATACTTGACCATCTCGCCTGAATCCTGGTCTTCCAGCTCGACG
>JBGSWX010000117.1:0-2239 GCA_041751695.1 Burkholderiaceae bacterium
GAACGCGTAACTCGCCAGCGCGCACACCAGCGCCAGCGAATAGAACGGCAGCGGGTCGCGCCAGTTCACGCCGAACACGATCGGCGGATGCACCTTTTGCAACCCCTGCCACCCGTTGAACAGGCTGTAGTTCTGCAGTACGAGATAGAAAAATGCTACGCCGATCGCGAGTGTGATCATGATCGTGTAGATGCCTTCGGTTCGTACCGAGAGCCAAGCGATGCCCGCGGCACACGCGGTGGCGATCAGCACCGCACATGGCACGACCAGCCACCACGGCCAGTTGAGGCTGATCTCGGCACCGCTGCTCGAGCCGAGGATCGCGACGGAGTAGCCGGCGATGCCGGCCACCGTCATCTGCGCCAGCGACACCATGCCACCGTAGCCGCCGAGGAAAGTCAGCGACAACGCGATAAGCCCGAGCGCGAGCGTCTGCGCGCCAATCTGGAACGTAATGAACGGCGACACGACGAATGGAAAAACGACCAGGCCGGCGAGAACGGCAAGTTGCCATGGTGAGAGGGCGCTGAACCACTCTTGCGTGGCGAGCTGCCAACTGCCGCGTGTTCGAGCGCGCGCGCCCTCGAATGGTGAAGCAACCAGTTGCAGGCGCGCCGGTAGTGCAACCGCCGGAGCGTCGGCCCCGGCTGCCATCGCACGACGCCATTTCGCGGCGCTCATGCGGGCCGCACCATCGTTCTCCCCGCGCGGGTCATGCGGGCCTTCCCATCAACCCACGCGGGCGGAACGCCAACACGGCCACCAAAATGACAAAGGTGAACACGACGCTGTACGTCGGTGCGTAGGCGAGGCCGAATGTCTCGGCAAGGCCCAGCATCGCCGCGCCAATCGCCGCGCCGGCGACGCTGCCCATGCCGCCGACGATGACGACGATCAGCGACGCGAGCAAAAAGCGCGTGTCTTCTCCCGGCACCATCGACAACTCCACCGCGCCGATGACGCCGCCGAGCCCGGCCAGACCCGCACCGATTGCGAACGTAACCGCAAACACAAGGTTCACGTTGACGCCCGACGCCGCCAGCATGGCGCGGTCATCGACGCCGGCGCGAATCATCATTCCGACGCGCGTGCGGTTCAGAAACAGCCACAGCGCAACGCCGATCGCGACGCCCAGCACCAGCAGGCTCATGCGATACGCCGAGTACGCGTTGATGATCGGAATGCCGCGAATCGGACCTTTCAGCCATGCGGGGGCTTCCATCTGATGTACTTCGGCGGTGAACGTCCACAACAGCAGATCGGCGATCAAGATCGCCAGGCCGATCGTCACCATCGTCTGCCGCAAGTCCTGGCCTTGCATGTGGCGCAGGATCAGCGTCTGGATCAACAGGCCCACGACCGCGGCGGTTAGAAAGCCGGCCGCCAGCGCCAGAACCCACCAGCCGGTTTTCTCGGCGACGATGAAGCCCACGTAGCCGCCCAGCAAGTACAGCGAGCCGTGCGCAAGGTTCACATTGCGCATCAATCCGAATACCAGCGTGAAGCCGCTCGCGACGATGAAGTAAAGCGATGCGAGCGTCAGACCATTCAACACCGTGACCAAAAACAGTCGGGTGTTGTCGATCAGGCCCCAGATCGAAAAGGCCAGCACGACCAACGCGAGCGCGCTCCAGCCGACGATGTGCGATGTCCGCATCAAGCCGCAGCGGGAGAGTACGACGGAGAGTAAGACGGCGAGCGCGTTGAGCGGCTGGCGGCGATCTCCGGCGCCTTGTGAAACACGCCGTCTTTCATGATCGCGAGCAGGCGCTTTTTGTCGAGCAGGATCGAAAGATCAGCAAGCGGATCGCCGTCGACCAGCAGCAAATCGGCCAGATAGCCTTCCTTCACTTCGCCGAGCTCGTTGCCCATCAACATGATCTGCCCGCCGTAACGCGTTGCTGAAATCAACGCTTCCATCGCGGTCATGCCGCAGTGCTTGACGAAATACTGCAGATCGGTGGCATTCGTACCGTGCGGCGCCCATGCGAATCCGTAGTCACCGCCGGGCAGCACACGCACGCCGCGCTTGTGCATCGCTTTCATCGACTCGATCGCGGCGGCGAGCTCTTCCTCGTAGCCCATCGCGCGCGCCTTTGCAGGCGTGATGCCGTACGGCGTGCCTTCCTGCAAGAGCTTGAAGATCACCGACAGTCCCGGCGCGACGAAGATCTTGTCCTTGTTCGCTTCAAGCAAGTCGAGCGCTTCGTTGTCTGTGTAGCTGGCGTGGTAAATCACT
>JBGSWX010000118.1:0-1654 GCA_041751695.1 Burkholderiaceae bacterium
ATTCGCGACAGCGCGCCAGATCGTCGACACTTAGCGCCGCGTTGGCCAACTCGGCTGCACGCGCAGTTTCGTCGAGCCGCTGCAATCGTGCGCGCCATGCCTGCCTTTGCTCGGCGCTTTCCGCACTGGCCGCAAGTGCCGCGCTGAATCGATCGGTGCGCAGATAGGGAAACCCCGCGACGCGCGGAGCTTCCGCATCGCGCACGCCGAGCGTGTCGATGCGCCGATCGATATCGGCGAACAACCGCGCGCAATATCCGACTGCGTCTTCGCGCTCGAGGCTGTGTGCGATCGGCAGCGAGGCGTACGGGTCCACGGTTGCGCAACCGCCAAGGACCAGCAGCAAACACGCCAGGTGCAG
Source organism: Burkholderiaceae bacterium (assembly GCA_041751695.1). GTDB lineage: Bacteria > Pseudomonadota > Gammaproteobacteria > Burkholderiales > Burkholderiaceae_F > JACCZX01. The sequence goes on from JBGSWX010000118.1 coordinate 362, forward strand.
CACGCGGTGAGCGCATGGCGCAAGCGGGCCGAGCGCCGTTCCCTTCATTGCGACTTCTCGATCGATGCGCGGCCTGCCTGCCGCCGCTGCATTTCGCGCAGCATCGCTTCGAACTGACTGCGCACCGTCTTGGTGACCATCGCCGTCCCGAACAATTCGCCGATGATCGGCGGCAACGGGTCGGCCAACTCGAAGCGCGATTCGTACTGAATCCGCACGCCAGCGCGCCGGTCGACGGTGACGACCGCCAAGTCATAAGTGCCAACAAACGACCGCAGAGTCTGCGGCTCACCGCCGACCGCGCCGGCTTCCGAGCGCGCCACGATGCGCTCGTACGGCTGCTGCACGACTCCAAGGCGCACACGCACCGGAATGTCGAAAAAGAAAAGCGGAAACTGCCCGCTGTGCTCGACCGTCAGGCCGGTGCCCTGGCGCTCAACCACTTTGGAGCGATCAATGTTCGGCAGGAACTCACGCATATGTTCGTAATCGGTAAGCGTCTCCCATGCGACGCGTGGATCAACCGCCACGCTGGCGCGCGCCCGGATGAAGAATGTGTCGCCGTCGCGTTCTACCGTAACGGTGGGCAACGATTGGGCATCGGCGTGGCCGACGCTCAACAGCAAACAGAGCGGCAAACTAAGCGCCGCGATTTGCCGCCAGCGCTTCCAGGCGGCGAATGGCTTCGGCATTGGTCCACGAGAAGCACGCATCGGCGGCGTCGCGCCAGGCGAGCCATCGATAAGCGACGTGCTCGAGCGGATTGAACTGAGGCTCGAAGCGGTGTGGTAGACAAAGTCCAAAAACATGCTCCGTATTATGCGTAACGCCGGCCGCGTAGCGCTGACGCCAGTGTTTGTAGATCTCGAAGCGATGGCTGAGGTTCCAGTCGTCGAGCTGCTCGGCCGAGGGTGTGAAGCCCGTCTCCTCAGCCACCTCACGGGCACAGGTCGCCAGCAACGGCTCACCGACCACGTCGCGGCTGCCGGTGACGGATTGCCAGAACCCCGGATGGTCGGCACGCTCCAGCAGAAGCACATCGAGCGCCGGCGTGTAGATCACCACGAGCACTGATTCAGGCAGCTTCGGCATCAAGCGAAGGCACGCACCATCGCGGCGTCCGGCGGCTCATCTGTATCTTCAGCGCGTTGGCCAGAGCAAGGGATCGAAAGATGCGTAGTTTGGTGATCGTCCTGGCGGCTTTGTCGTGCTCGCCGTGTGTTTGTTGATCGGGCGCCTGCTGGGCGGCGCATCGAACAAGGCGTTGGCTAAAGCGGCGCTGGTATTCATTGT
>JBGSWX010000119.1:0-2643 GCA_041751695.1 Burkholderiaceae bacterium
CACTGCAGTGCAGGCATTGGACGTACGGGAGTATATATTGCTTTAGATAGTCTTTTAAAAGACATTAATCATCAGATAGGTAAAGGCACAAATCCCGGAGACGTAACCTTTGATGTTCCTGCGCGTGTACAAGAAATGCGCAATCACCGTCGATGGATCAAGCCACCGGCGACGCCCGACGTGACGCGGCCAAGCCTGCTGCGCCGGCCCCGTTGTCAGCCGTGCAGGAAGAGCGCAAGCAGACCGACGAGCCGGCTGCAGCGTGGCTCGAACGCATTATCAAATTGCGGCGTGATGGTCGGCACGATGAGGCTGACGCGGAGCTGAAGCGCTTTCGCGAGCGCTATCCGCAAGTGCAACCGCCATCGGAAGCGTTGCTGCCAGCGGGGACGCGTTAGTCGCGAGCTCGACTCTCGTCAACGGCCACGGCGAGCGAGCGGATAACGCCTGCACTGCCAGCCGTGCCGCGTCGGCTTCGAACACGCGCGGCGCTTCGCGCGCCAGATCGTGCGCGGCGCTGAGCGACTTGACGGTTCCGAGCCAGCACCATCGATCGAACACGTGCCACTGCTCCTGAAAGCGCTCGGCGTTGCGCTCGACCAGCGCGATCGCATTTTCATGCGGCCAGCCGGGGAGCAGCGACGTGAGCATCAGTCCCTTCACGCGTGCTGTGTGTTCATCGCGCGCCTCTTTGCCCACGCATGCGCCATGACAGCGCCGCAGCTGATAGTTGAAGCACGGCGCCCCGTCGTGCGCCATTTTGCGGCGCCCTTCGAGCCCACTCGCTTTTAGGCAAATGCGGTGTTCGGCAGCGAGTTCTGCCATCCAGCGCCGCACTGACGCGCGCGATCCGAATGGCCCGTAGCAGCGCCCCAGTTGCGAGAATTCGAACGCGGCCGCCGGTGTGAACGTCGCACACCCATCTTCATCGAAGCCGAGCAGCACCTGATTCAATTTGCGCCGCGCAGCGACGTTGTGCGCAGGCAGCCGCGTCTTGATCAACTCGGATTCGCGCACCAGCGCGCCGAACTCGCCGGCGGTTTCTTCCCATTCGAGCCGATGGATTTCCTGCGACAGCTGCAGCTCGCGCGGCGCGCGGTACTCGGAGTTGAAGTGACCGGCAACGCGCGCGCGCAGATCGATGCTCTTGCCGATGTAGATCGGATGCCCGTTCAAACCGTAGAACAGATACACGCCCGGTGCATGCGGCAGTGAGTCGATTGCATCGGGCGGCAAGTTCGATGGCAACGCCGGCCGTCGCAACAACGCGTGCACCGCGAACTCGATCTCCGCGCGTGGGTGACGGTGAGCCAGCCGCTGCAGCAGCGCCACAGCACGCGTGCATCGCCGAGTGCGCGGTGGCGTTGCTCGCCGTCGAGGTCGAAGCGCGCGATGATCGCATCGAGGGTGTGCGGCGACCGGTCCGGGTACAAATAACGGCTGAGCCGCACGGTGCACAGCGTCTTCGCATGGAACGACAAGCCGGCGCGACCAAACTCGGCGCGTAGAAATCCGTAATCGAAGCGCGCGTTGTGGGCGACGAAGATCGCGCCTTCGAGCCGGTCGAACACCGTTTGCGAGACTTCTGCGAACGACGGTGCGGCGCGCACCATCTCATTGGTGATGCCGGTGAGCCACTGGATCTCGGCCGGAATCGGCATGCCAGGGTTCACCAGCGTGGACCACTCGTCGACACGCACGTCGTCGCCGTCGAAATCGACGCGCACAACGCCGATCTCGGTCACGCGCTCGCGCGCGGGGCTCGACCCGGTCGTTTCGACATCGACGAACGCCAGGCAAGGTCCAAGTGCTGGAAACATTGACAGTGATTATCGGTCACGCAAGACGGGCATACTGTGAAAAAAGAGAAGCTGGAGAGACGTACATGGCATCGCCGGAAGCCAATCCGGAGCTCAATAAGGCCGCGAAAGTCGACGCGGTCGTTGCGCTGATCGACGCGCGCAGCCAGAAAGCAGAACGCGCGTCCCTGTCGACTTTTGCGCGCGACTACTTCGAGCGCGCCGACCCCGAAGACATCGCCGCGCGCCAAGTCGAAGATTTATACGGCGCGCTGCTGTCGCACTGGCAGTTCGCGCGCAAACGCGAGAAGAGCGCGGCCAAGGTCCGCGTGTTCAATCCCGGTGCGGGCGAACACGGCTGGGCATCGCGCCATACGGTGGTCGAGGTCGTCAACGACGACATGCCGTTCCTGGTCGACTCCGCGTCGATGGAAATCAATCGACAGGGACTCGCGTTGCACTTGATCGTGCACCCGATCTTTGCGGTCGAGCGCGATGCGAGCGGCACACTGCAGGCCGTAGACCTGCGCGCGAACAAACCCGAGAGGCCGCGCGAATCGTTCATGCACATCGAAGTCGATCGATTAGCCGACCCGGCCGCGCGTGCAGAACTTGCCGCAGGCATCGAGCGCGTGTTGGGCGACGTGCGCGCGAGCGTGACCGACTGGAAAGCGATGGTTGCGCAGTTGCGCGCCGTGATCGAAGAGATCGATAGACAGCCGCCGCCGCTTGCGCGCGAAGAAGTCGCGGAGAACCGCGCGTTCCTGCAGTGGCTGACCGAAGATCATCTGTTGCTGCTCGGCTATCGACGCCATGACCTGGCGACGGTCGATGGCGAAGACGC
>JBGSWX010000120.1:0-5226 GCA_041751695.1 Burkholderiaceae bacterium
GCGCTCGCGGTGATCGAGGACGAGCAGCTCGTCGAACGCAGCCGCGAGCTCGGCATGCATCTGCTGTCGCGCCTGCGCAATTTGTCGTCGCCGCTGATTCGCGCCGTGCGCGGACGCGGGCTGTGGGTCGGCGTCGAACTCGACGCGAGCGTGTCGGCGCGCAAGGTCGCTGAACGGATGGCAGAACGCGGCGTGTTGACGAAGGACACCCACGAAACAGTGATTCGATTTGCGCCGCCGCTGACGATCAGCCGCGAAGCGCTCGATTGGGGCATCGATGTGTTCGCCGCCGTGCTGTCGGAGTTTGGTCCACACGGGAAACCGGTTGACGACGCAAGCACCACGCAAGCGACAGGCGAAGTAAAGGCGCCCGCCGCTCACTTGATGATGAGCGCGCCCGAACACTTCGAAGTGAGCTACACGATCAACCCGTGGATGCAGCCATCGCAGTGGTCGGCGTCGCCGAAGAAGCTCGCAGGAGATGCGAAGCGCGGCTGGAATCAGTTGAAAGACATGTACCAAGGCCTCGGTGCGCAGATCGAAGTGCAGCAGCCCGTCGCGGGGCTACCCGACATGGTGTTCACCGCCAACGCCGCGGTGGTGCTCGACCGCAAGGTGCTGCTCGCGCGGTTTCTGTGTGCCGAGCGGCAGGGCGAAGAAGTGCACAACCGCAAATTCTTTGAAGCGCTGCTCGCTCGGGGCGTCGTCGATCAAATCGTCGAGCCGCCCGCCGGCCAGTACTTCGAAGGCGCCGGCGATGCGATCTGGGATGCAACACGTCGATTGATCTGGACCGGTTACGGTCAGCGCTCGAGCCGCGACATGTTCCGCATCATTGACGAGCTGTACGGCGTGCCGGCGATCGCGCTCGAACTGATCGACCCGCGCTTTTATCACCTGGACACCTGCTTCTGCGTGCTCTCGGGCGGCGACGTGCTGTGGTATCCGGCTGCGTTCTCAGCCAGCGCCGCGAGCGCGGTGCGCGAGATCGTCGGTGAAGAAAAGCTGATCGAAGCGACCGATGAAGACGCGTTTCACCTCGGCGTGAATTCGGTTTGCATCGGGCGCGAAGTCGTCATGTGCCATGCGTCGGCGCCGACGCTCACCGCGCTGACCGCGCGCGGCTATCACGTGAATATCGTGCCGCTCGATTCGTTCAATCGCTCGGGCGGCGCCGCGTACTGTCTCACTCTGCGGTTGGACAATACGACACAAGTCGTGACGCAGCCTGAGCTTCAGCAGTCGCGTCGGGCGGCCTGAACCACACGCTCATTTTCGAGCTATCCAGGCCGGCCGCTTTCGGCCAGAAGCGGACAGAACTTAACTTGCCGAGTCGGCATCGGTACTTTGGCCGAGCTTCCTAGGAATCGCATCGAGCTTAACGAATCATTCAGGGTCGTGCATGTCGCCGCGATGCGGACTAATCTCTGCTTTCGCCACAGCCACGCGAGACGATCAAGTCGGAGATCGCTCAGGCAGCGTCGACAACTAGGAGAACTGTCCATGCGCCTGCTCTTCACTTCCCTGGCCGCTGTCGCGGCAATTGCAACCGTCGCAGTGGCTCACGCCCAGAGCCAGAAGGGCGACTTGTGGGACATCACGTCGCAAATGGAGATGCCGGGCATGCCGATGGCCATGCCGGCCAGCACTCAACGAGTTTGCGCTGGCAAGGAACAGCCGCCATTTCAGGCCCGCGAGAACTGTCAGATCACCGAGCAACAGAAACTAGCGAACGGGTGGCGCTGGAAGATGACATGCAATGACGGCTCGACCGCCGACGGCAACATGACCTACCAAGGGATGGAGGCGTGGAACGGCGTAATGAACATGAAAATGAAGGAAGGCGCGATGAGTATGAAGTTGGCTGGTAAGCGCGTCGGGGAATGCGACTACAAACCCCCTGCCAGCACTGGCCCGGCCAAGAAATAGATCTTGGCAACATGCCGCTCGAGTGGATTCGCAGTGCCGCCGAGCCAGGGTGTGCCTTGGCCGCGCGGCTGGGCGGGACGGAGCTCGGCTATCAGCGCGGCACGATTCAGGAAGAGTCACTGCACTACGAGCACCTGAAGCACACCGGCGAATACCCGATTATCGGCGTTAGCACGTTCAGAAATTCGAACGGCGATCACGTGCCCGAACACGTAGAACTGCAGCGCTGGACCGACGAAGAGAAGCAAAGTCAGTTGAAGCGGCTAGAGGATTTTCAAAAGCGCAATGCGACGTTGAAGCAAAGAGCGTCGCAGCTACGGGTAGTCACTGAGAGAGCTTCTTAGCCCGCACGTTAACGCCGAGCGCGGCATCGCTGCCGATTCATCCCCCAGTCAAGCGGCGCAACCCGACACTTCGGGGCGGTGCTTATCACTGCTGCGCTGGTACGGTTTGACTGAACGAAAACGTCATTCGCCAATTTCGACACGGAAATGACGCCCCGGCGGGACCGCCACTTAGTCGAAAGACGCAGACTTCTAGCGCCGGCTGAGGCACCGCCAACGTCTCAATTGAGGCCGGCAACAGGCCGTTTTCTTCGGCTTTTCCTTACAGCGACGCGCGATGCTAGGGCAGCCCAGCCTGGAGACTTCGTCCCAGAAGTCGGTGCGGCTAAGGACCGTAAAAAATGAAGCTCCTTCAGATGCTTCCTGTCTCCCCAAAAGCATGGATCGTGGCAATCAGTCTTTTAGTCCCTATAGCGATTAACTACGATGTGCTCTTTCAAATGTTTTTCGCTGCGCCTCTATCCACAACTGAAGGTGCAATAGCGCAGGTTTCTCAGAGTCAAACACCACTGCCAAGTCAATCAGCCCTTGACCGTTTGAAACGCTCTGCGGAGGAGGGAGATGTTGCAAATCAGCTGAAGCTGGCGGTCAAGTACTCGACCGGTGAAGGAGTCGTCAAGGACCAGGCAGAGGCTTCTCGTTGGTATCTACGGGCCGCCGAAGCCGGCGATGTGCAGGCAATGTATGAAGTAAGTTTGCGCCACAGACATGGTTACGGCCTTGCGAAGAACACTGCCAATTCAATCGTATGGCGTCAGCGGGCTGCGACCGGGGGTCATCCCGAGGCCGCGTACGAAGTGGCTCATACCTATGGAACTGTTGACCGCAGAGGAGCTGTCATCTCGAATGAGAAGGCCGGAGACATTGGCGAATACCCGAAGCAGCTTGTGATGTGGCTCACTCGCGCGAGCGAGTTCGGTTCTGCAACGGCTAAGCATGAGCTTGCACTGGTTCGCCTCTTTGGCATTTCCAAGGACGGCGCGGTCAAGACCGGCTATTGGGTCCCATTGCCAAGTGCCATGAGTTCAGCCATACAGCTATTGACAGAAAATGCAGAGGCGGGCTCGTGGCAGTCGCAATATGCGCTAGCAGAGCTCTATCAGGTTGGCCACGGCGATATCCGACCCGATTCAACGGAATCTAATAAGTGGTGGCAACGGCTAGACGCACAGAAGGACGCCACGATTCAGTTGAGCGTTGGAAGACACTTTCTAGCCGTCGACCCGAAGCGATACGGCGTCGGCGACAAAAAATGGATGGGTAAAGATCTGTCTTACGACGAAACCAACCGGTTCGCTTTCGAGTGGTTTGGCCGTGCAGCCGCACAAGCAAACAGAGACGCAATCTGGGAGCTCGCTGCAATGGAATACAACGGCATTGGAACCCCAAAGAATTTGGCAAGGGCACTACAGCTTCATCGAAAAGCTGCCGAACTCGGACAAGTGGATGCCATGTATCAGCTCGGTATTGCCTACATCGATGGAATCGGAGTTGAAAGGGACTATCCAAGCGCGATGCGTTGGCTCGCCCGGTCATCTGCATATGGAGACGCTTATGGCAGAAATCCTGCTCGTTCAAGGGCGCAGAACGCGATCGGCAGCATTTACGAAAATGGGTATGGTGTTACCAGCGACTTAGCGCTCGCCTATGCTTGGTACTGGCTTGCGTCTGCGGGCAGCTCCGAAGAAGAGAGCAAAAATTTGCATCGGGTGCAACAAAAATTGACGCCTGATGAGCTAGTCCGGGCGCGCAGCATCGCCAGTGCGAGTACCAGCGCAATCAGCCCAATGGGTTCCCACAATAAGGTGAACTAGCACTAGTTCAATTGAAAGCCGATCTCCCTTTGCGCGAGACTCCACTCTTGTAGACACGCCGCTACAGGCATTGCGCGCCTACGCCGTCCTGCGCGGCTTAAGTCCCGACACCCGTTCGAATACGGCCGCAACCTGCCGCCCCGCCATTCGAGTAATTCCATGTAACGGCTGACGCACTTACTGTCGGCGTCATTGCGACAACACAGCCCAGCGCAGTGTTTGCAGTGCCAGTGATTACGATCTCGGCCGGCGCGGCGCTGCCGACTGTGACCGGCATTGCCATATAAGGCGCACTGCCACCTGCTGCAGACGGACCTGGGAGCGCGTACCCCAACGGCAAGAAAGCATTCGCAACCAGAAAAGCGACGTCGTTGCAGGTGGTTGCGTTGACCGTATTGTTGTTGAACTGTGCACACTCCGCGATTGCGGTCTTAAGCGACGCCACTCGCACTATGTTGTCCGACCAACGCGCCCGAACGGCGTAGTTCACGTAGTGCGGGATGGAGATTGAAGTCAGGATGCTAATGATCGACATGACGATCATCAGCTCGATTAAAGAAAAGCCATGCTCCGACCGGCTTTCAAACAAATGGCGACAGACGTGCTTACTCATCCTGACAGCATATCGTCACAGCCGAACGAAATTTCACGGGCGAACGAGAAGAGAAGCCTCCATTTCGCTCCCCTTAACGACTGATCGCCTATTTGCAGCTACGACCCGTTTCTAGTCGCGGCTGGGCCATCGGCCTACTTCGTTGGCTACGAGACAACAAACAACGCGCCAAGTAAGCCGCGCACTACGCTTCGCACCTCATCACGGTTTCATGAACCTGTCACCGCAGGAGTTTGCGCATCGTCCGCTTCAGCTAGAAATCATGTCTGCTTTGAGGCGGGCACAGTGGCAGCAATGGGTGGCGGATTCAACTCGTCGTTGCAACAGCTTCATGAAATCGTTGTGCTGGCGTTTCGTAGTGCAGCGTTTTTCGCGGTCGTTCGTTGAGGCGCCGAGCGATCGCGTTGAGCTTGGCTTGCGAATACCCGGAGAGGTCAATTCCCTTGGGTAGATACTGCCTCAATAGCCCATTCGCATTCTCGTTCGATCCGCGTTGCCAAGGGCTGCGCGGATCACAGAAGTAGAC
>JBGSWX010000121.1:0-3942 GCA_041751695.1 Burkholderiaceae bacterium
GAAGCGATGGAGCGCACATACGATGAAAAGTTTGCTGTCGTCTTCGAAGCCATCAAGCAGCTAATCGCTGACGATGATGCGAGGAAAGCTCGGCCTAAGCGTCGTATCGGTTTCTAGCCGCTCTATTTGCGATCTTGCGGCCGAGGTGCGCCACCAGCCCTGGATCGCCGCGCTAAGTCGAATGTGACGGCTATCCTCCCGGCCTCTTCCACTGTCCCAATGCAGTTAACCAACATCCTCGTCGACTTCGAAAACGTCCAGCCCAGCGCGCAGGACATTGCGCTTGTGCGCGGCGATGACGTGCGGCTAACGATCTTCCGTGGGCCCGGACAGAAGAAGTACTCGGCCGACGTGGCGGAGGCGTGGCAGCCGCTGGGCAAGAACGTGAGCTTCGTTCGGTGCGCCAAGGCGGGTCGCAACGCGATCGACATGCACATCGCCTTACATATCGGCAAGCTGATCGGCGAACAGAAGTCGAGGGGTGCCTCCGCTGCGGCACGGTTCATCATCGTGTCGAAGGACACGGACTACGACCCGCTGCTGATCCATATTCGCGATGCGCTCGGTCAAGTTGCCAGCCGGGTGTCATCGATCAAATCTGCGCTCGAAGGTCGCGTCGAGCCACGCACGGCGAAAGCGCTGAAGACCGCGCCGCCCGCGACTACGGCGAAGAAATCCACTCCGACGAAGGCCGCCGCTAAGAAATCGAGCGGCAAGTCAGCCACGAAGAAGGTGGCCGCGAAGGCGCCGGCGGTCGCCAAGACGAAGGTCGCTGCGAAGGTTGCAGTGCATTCACCTATCAGCGACGCCAAGCAGAAAGTGATCGACGGCCTGCGTCGCATGGGTGATAAGCGTCCCGTGAAGCGCAAGGGGCTCGAGCGTCACATCGCGCATCTCTGTCGAACACTCGCACCGGAGGCAATCCAGGATTTGCTCGCGGAACTCGACCGTGACGGCGTCCTGCGCTTCTCTGACAAGAAAGTGGAGTACGTGTCTTTTAAGGAAAGTAAGTAGGCGACCGACCCTTGTCGCGTCCGATGTCAAGCCGTTGGCGCAACCGGTCACTTACGACGGTCCAAAAGTCGCTTCACCTTGGAAGTTTTCGATGTCCCGGTGTACGCGTCCAACGTGCCCTTGTTGCACACATCAACGGTAACCCGCACACCAGGTACGCGGGAAAGCCGAGAATGACGTTGACCTTCCACGCCTGGATCAGCTCGACCTGCCGCCGCGTCGGCGTGGTGGCGCCGCTGCCGGCCATCACCGGAACCGCGCCGGTGTAACGCCACAGTGCTTCACGCGGCGCCATGCCACCGTTGGACAAGCCGAGTGCATACGTCACCAGCACGAGATCGCCGGGTCGAATGCCGTGCATCGCAAAGCGGCGCCCGCCGAGAATCGCCATCGTTTCGCGGTCCACCGGTGCATACAGCATTGGGCGTGGCAGGCCCGTCGTACCGCCGCTGGTTTGCAGCACCAGCGGCATGCGCTTGCCGTCTTCGGGTGACATGCCCATGAAGTCGCCGAACGGCGGATTTGGCTCACCGTATCGAACGTAGGACGTTTCTGGCAGGATAAGACCCTTGCAGTCTCCAAACAGGGAGGTGCGGTGGACGAGACAACCTTGCTAGACCGTATCACCGTTAACCCGGCGATTTTCAGCGGCAAGCCCATCATTCGCGGGCGGCGCCTGGCTGTTGAACATGTTTTAGGAATGCTGGCAGCCGGTGATCAGGCAGAAGACATCCTCAAGGGCTATCCGTGGCTTGAACCGGATGACATTCGGGCTTGTCTGGCCTACGCGCATCGCATGGTTGCGCACGAGCGCGTCGGGCCGTCAGTAATTGGGACTCCAGCCCAGGAAAGACTCCAATGAGCGAAGTGATTTTTGTCGTTGAGCACGCGCCGGAGGGAGGCTACATGGCGCGCGCGCTTGGGGAAGCGATCTTCACCCAGGCGGAAACTATTCCGGAGTTGCATGCGGGCGTACGCGAGGCCGTGCAATGCCACTTCGATGATGGCCAGGCGCCGAAGATGATCCGGCTCCACTTTGTGCGGGATGAAGTCATTGCGGCATGAAGCTGCGTTTCTGGCAGGATAAGAGCCTTGCAGTCTCCAAGCATGCGAGGAACGACCCCGTGACCATTACCGATCGCATTGAACTCAACCCTAACGTGATGCTGGGCAAGCCGGTGATCCGCGGCACGCGCATAACGGTTGAACTCATCTTGCGCAAGATCGCCGAAGGTGCCGACGAAGCGACTCTTCTTGCGGCGTATCCGACTTTGAATAGATCAGACATCCAAGCTGCGGTCACATACGCAGCTGATTCACTTGCTCACGAAAAAACGGTCCTTCTCACGGGACAGAGTTGAGATCGCGCTGCGATGCGGTTCCTGGCGGATGAAAGCTGCGACTTCGCCATTGTTCACGCTCTAAAAACAGCTGGTCACGATGTTGTCGCCGTGTCGGATTTCGCGCGGGGAGCCGAAGACACAGCGGTTGTGGATGCGGCCCGATCCCAGCGTCGTGTTCTATTAACGGAAGACAAAGACTTCGGACAGCTCGTCTTCGCTGCCGCTCGGGCGAGCACAGGCGTAGTTCTAATACGTTGGCCCGTGTCAGCTCGTGGCGCGCTCGGCGCCGCTCTTGTTGAATTGGTCGCGACGCATGGCGACTCGCTGATCGAGTCATTTGTTGTCGTTGAGCCGGGCCGGGTTCGCTTCTCTCGCTCCCCGTGAGCAGCTCTTACCTGTAGCGCTGCATCAGACGTAGGACGCTTCTGGCAGGATAAGAGCCTTGCGGTCTCCAAACAGGGAGGTGCGGTGGACGAGATGACCTTGCTAGACCGTATCACCGTTAACCCGGCGATTTTTAGTGGCAAGCCCATCATTCGCGGGCGGCGCCTGGCTGTTGAGCATGTTTTAGGAATGTTGGCGGCCGGTGATCAGGCAGAAGACATCCTTAAAAGCTATCCGTGGCTTGAACCGGATGACATTCGGGCTTGCCTGGCCTACGCGCATCGCATGGTTGCGCACGAGCGCGTCGAGCCTTCAGTGATTGAGAAGGCGGCTTGAGGCTGTTGCTTGATAGCTGCCTTTCAGGGCACTCAAGGAGCCGCTGGGCGACGCCGGACACGATGTGATCTGGTCAGGCGACTGGCCCAGTGACCCGGGTGACGAAGAAATCCTGATCCGAGCTCATGCCGAGCGGCGCGTCCTGATTACGCTGGACAAAGACTTTGGCGAGCATGCGATCGTTCGCCGCATCCCGCACAGCGGCCTTGTTCGGCTGGCCGGCATTCGCTTGATGGCGCAGGCCGACGCGATCAAGCGTGTGTTGGAGCTTTACGGAGAGCAGTTGCCGGAGGCTGCCGTCATAACGGTGGAGCCAGGACGCGTTCGGGGGCGTAGCACCCGCGGCGGCAGCGATGGCTGACCGCGATCGAGGAACTCGATTCAATAGCAATCGTGCACATCGCCACGGTCACTTCCGCCCATCCGCCAACCTCTTCACTTTCGACGTCTTTGACGTTCCGGTGTAGCTATCGAGCGCTCCGCTGCCGTGTGTTTCGACAGTGACGCGAACGCCCAGCACTTCCTTCATGCGCCGTTCGAGGTCGGTCTTCAGCGCTTGTGTATCAACGGACGTATCGCGCGCCTCCACCATGACCGTCATTTCGTCGGTGCCAGCCTCGCCGACGCGCTCGACCACGCAGAAATACTCGCCGTTGGAGCGCGCATCCTCGACCACGACGGCGCCCACCGCCTCGGGAAAGACATTCACGCCGCGCAGCTTCATCATGTTATCGGCGCGCCCGAAGATGCATTGCAGTCGCCGCATCGAGCTGCCGCACGCGCAGGGGTCGGTGGCGTAGGCCGAAATGTCGTTGACGTTGAAGCGGATTTGCGGCGCGCCCCACTTGTACAGCGTTGTTATATA
>JBGSWX010000122.1:0-8386 GCA_041751695.1 Burkholderiaceae bacterium
TTTTTGGGGAGTCGCCAAGCTGGTTAAGGCACCGGATTTTGATTCCGGCATTCGAAGGTTCGAATCCTTCCTCCCCAGCCAATAAGGGCGCGCGCATGCAGATGCAGATGGTTCCCGACAACCTGATGGTGTTCACGGGCAACGCGAATCCGCGCCTGGCGAGCGCGGTCGCGCAGCACCTGAACATTCGCCTGGGCAAGGCGCAGGTGTCGCGCTTCTCCGACGGCGAGGTGATGGTCGAATTGTTCGAGAACGTGCGCGGCAAGGACGTGTTCCTGCTGCAATCCACCTGCGCGCCGACCAACGACAATTTGATGGAGCTACTGATCATGTCCGACGCGCTGAAGCGCTCGTCGGCCGGCCGCATCACCGCGGCGATTCCGTATTTCGGTTATGCGCGGCAGGATCGGCGCCCGCGCAGCGCCCGCGTTGCGATCAGCGCCAAGGTCGTCGCCAACATGTTGCAGGTGGCCGGAGTCAGCCGTGCACTCGTGATGGACCTGCACGCCGATCAGATTCAGGGATTCTTCGATATCCCGGTGGACAATATTTACGCCGCGCCGATTTTGCTGGGTGACTTGTGGAAGCATGACTTCGAAAACTTGGTCGTCGTGTCGCCAGATATCGGCGGCGTCGTACGGGCCAGGGCGATCGCCAAAACGGCCGAAGCCGATCTGGCGATCATCGACAAACGGCGCCCGCGTGCCAACGTTGCGGAAGTGATGAACATCATCGGCGAGGTCAAGGGCCGCAACTGCGTCATCATGGACGACATGGTCGACACCGCCAACACGCTGTGCCAGGCGGCGCAGGCGCTGCGCGACGCCGGCGCGCTGCGCGTGATGGCGTACGCAACGCACCCGGTGCTGTCTGGCAAAGCGGTCGAGCGGATTTCGAATTCGGTACTCGACGAAGTGGTCGTCACCGACACCATTCCGCTCAGCGAAGCGGCGGCAGCATGCCAGAAGATCCGGCAGTTGTCGTGCGCAGCACTGTTGGGCGAAACGATTTCGCGCATTGCGCGCGAAGACTCGGTAAGCAGTTTGTTTATCGAGTAAATGAGGAGTGACTGCAGTGGTGGCTGGTCGCGGTCTACTGCATAACAGGGAGTCAAAATGAAAGTAGTAGCAACTAAACGAGATACGCAGGGAACGGGTGCGAGCCGCCGTCTGCGTCACACGGGCAAAGTGCCCGGCGTGTTGTACGGCGGTAAGGGCGATGCTCAAGCAATCGAGGTTGAGCACAATCCACTGTTCCATGCGCTGCGCAAGGAAAGATTCCACGCCTCGATTCTCGACATGGAGCTCGACGGCGCGAGCGAGCGCGTGTTGCTGCGCGCAGTACAGATGCATCCGTACAAGGCGCAGGTGCTGCACATCGACTTTCAGCGCGTCTCGGAAGATCAGAAGCTGCACATGCGCGTTCCGCTGCACTTTTCGGGGCAGGAAAGTTCTCCCGCAGCGAAAACCGAAGGCGTGCTGATCAGCCACGTGATGTCCGAGGTGGCGATCGCGTGCCTGCCGAAAGATCTGCCCGAGTACATCGCGGTCGAGTTGTCGGAACTGACCGTCACCGACACGGTGCGCGTGCGTGACCTGAAAATGCCGGAAGGCGTAACCGCGGTGCTCAAAGGTAAGGAAAATCCGGTCGTCGTAGCGGTGACCGTGCGCGGCGAAGAAGTGGTTGAAGAAGAAGTGGCGGCGGCAACGGCGGCAGCGGCGGCAGTCGACGTTCCGGCTACGGCGCAAAAAGCGCCGACACCTGAAGAAGCTGCAGCTGCGGCTAAAGCCGACAAAGGTGGTAAGGGAGACAAAGGAGATAAGGGCGGCAAGGGTGACAAGGGAGACAAAGACAAGAAAAAATAAGAAGCCAAAGCGAGCAATAAAATCACTGCGCCACAATCCAGCCCGCCGCCGATCATAGGCCGCGGGCTTTTTTCTTGATGGAACACAGCAACAGCATTCGACTGATCGTCGGTCTCGGCAACACCGGAGCCGAGTACGAAGACACACGGCACAACGCCGGCTTCTGGTACGTCGACGCCGTGGCGCGGCAACTGGGCGCGCGCTTCTCGAGGGAGCGCAAATTTCACGGCGACGTTGCACGCGCGCGCGTTGCAGGCAGCGAACTGTGGCTGCTGAAACCGAACACCTACGTCAATCGATCAGGACAAGCGGTCCTTGCGCTGGCGCTCTATTACAAAATTCTGCCGACGCAAATCCTGGTTGCGCACGACGAGCTCGACCTGCAACCCGGCGCAATCAAGTTAAAGCTCGGCGGCGGCACCGCCGGCCACAACGGGCTGAAGGACACACAGGCGCGGCTATCGACGCCGGAATTCTGGCGACTGCGCATCGGCATCGGCCATCCGCGCACACTGCAACTCGAGCAGGACGTGGCCGACTTCGTACTGCATCCGCCGCGCAAGGATGAACAGCCGGCGATCGATCAGGCGATCGAACGCGGCGAAGCGATTGTTGATTTGCTCGTGGACGGCAAGTTCGAGGCGGCGATGTTGAGGTTGCACACGCGCTAGCTCTTAGCGATGCGATCTTGCGGAACGCCGTCGAGATACTCGGCCAGCGTCTCACCGCGCATCGGCTTCACCATCGTAATCAGTACGTGACTACGATCGCCGAGAACGTAGCTGTCCTGGCGTTTGACCTGGATGTAGCCGAGGCGCCGCCAGATGCTTCGGCACGGCAGTTGACTTCGACGACGCCCAGTCTTGACCAACGCGCGCCGCGGTCGATCCCCCATTGTTCATATGCTTCATGCAATCGGTGCGCGAAGCCGGATCCATGTGTTCGCGTTGCCGTCATGAAGAATCCCAGGTGATACACGCCTGGAGCCAGCAAGTCGGTGGCGACGTCAATCTGCGCGAGGATTTCCCGACTTGAACTGTGGCGAACCAGAAACGACAGGTGCTCGCTGTAACTCATGTCGGCGGGTGGATGCCAATCGAAGCTCCTGGCCGCGTCGTCTGCATGCGGAGGATGATCGTGCGTCAGCAGCCAGTACTCCGAATTTGCTTCTGTGAACGCTTGAATCTCAGGTATGTCCGCACGCTCGGCTTGCTCCGCAACGAATTCGCCCGTCGTGAAGCCACGCGAATGCATCAAAGATCCAGCGCCATCACCTTCTCGCCCTCTTCTTCTGCGCCGGTGTAGACGAACCCCAGCGAACCATAGAAACGCCCGAGCGCGTCGGCCTTGCTCATGTGCGAAACCAGCAGCTTCTTCGCGCCGGGCCGCGTGCGTACGTGGTCGATCAACAGCTTGACTGCCGCGTGACCGAGGCCTTTGCGCTGATGCGCCTTGTCGATCATCAGCCGCCACAGAAAGAAGTCGGGCTCCTCGGGCTTTTCGGCGAGCGTCGGGTCGTACAGCATCACGAAACCCGCCAACGTGTCGTCTTCGTAAATCGCGCGAAACCACGCCTCGTCGTAAAACGAAGCCTCGGCCATCGATACCGCGTTGGGCGCAACCTGCGTAGCGCCGTCGCCCGCGTCGAGCTTGCAAACCGCGCGTACGGTCTCGCGCGTGACTTGTTTTAGAGAGACGGTCATCAGGCTTGCGATAATCGCACCTTTACATCGTAGAAGTCACTAATGGCAGTCAAATGCGGCATCGTGGGACTCCCGAACGTCGGCAAGTCAACACTGTTCAACGCGTTGACGAAGGCTGGCATCGCCGCCGAAAATTATCCGTTCTGCACGATCGAGCCCAACGTCGGCATTGTCGAGGTGCCTGACCTTCGGTTGCGCGCGCTCGCTTCGATTGCGAAGCCCGATAAGGTCATTCCGGCCGCCGTCGAGTTCGTTGATATTGCCGGGCTCGTGGCGGGTGCCAGCAAGGGGGAAGGCCTCGGCAACCAGTTCCTTGCCAACATCCGCGAGTGCGACGCCATCGCGCACATCGTGCGCTGCTTCGAAGACCCGAACGTCGTGCATGTGGCGGGGCGCATCGATCCAATTTCCGACATCGAGGTCATCAACACGGAGCTTGCGCTCGCCGACCTCGCCACCGCCGACAAGCAGCTGGCGAAGTACAGCAAAGTTGCGAAGTCGGCCGGCCAGAGTGTTGAAGTAAAGGAAGCGAAGCGGCTGGTCGATGTGCTGGAAAAAATTCTTCCCGTGCTGAACCAGGCACAGCCGGTGCGCAGCATCGATTTATCCGCCGAGGAGCGCGTGACGATCCGCCCGCTGTTCCTGCTGACCTCGAAACCGACGATGTACGTGGCCAACGTCGAGGAGCACGGCTTCGATAACAATCCGCTGCTGGACCTGGTGCGCGCGCACGCGGCGAAGGAAGGCGCGCCGGTGGTCGCCGTTTGCGCCAAGATCGAAGCCGAGATCGCCGACCTTTCCGAGGACGACATGGCGATCTTTCTGGCCGACATGGGGATGAGCGAGCCCGGTTTGAATCGGGTGATTCGCGCGGGTTACACACTGCTCGGACTGTTCACGTATTTCACGGCGGGGCCGAAAGAAGTGCGCGCGTGGACGGTGACCGAGGGCTCGACCGCGCCGCAGGCGGCGGGCGTGATTCATACCGACTTCGAAAAAGGCTTCATCCGCGCCGAGACGATCACATTCGACGACTACGTGAAGTGCAAAGGCGAATCGGGCGCCAAGGATGCCGGCAAGATGCGGCTTGAAGGCAAGGACTACCTGGTGCGCGACGGCGACGTGATGCATTTCAGGTTCAACGTCTAGGAGCCACGGTGAACGCGCTGATCGATGCACTCTGGCTATATCCGATCAAGGGATGCCGCGGCTTCAGCGTCCCCGCCGCAGCGCTTGCGCCAACCGGACTCGAGGTCAAAGGCATCGGCGACCGCGAATGGGTCGTCGTCGACGATCAAGGCGAATTTCTGAGTCAACGCGAACTGCCGAAAATGGCGCTGATCGAAACGCGCCTGACCGCTGATTCGCTGCGGCTTAAAGCACCCGGCATGCTGCAACTCGACGTGCCGTTCGAATCCGAAGGTGACATTCTCAAAGTACGCGTATGGAACGACGAAGTGGCGGCGGTGACGCAAGGCGAGATCGCTGACGCGTGGTTTTCGCAGTTTCTCGGCTTGCCGTGCCGCCTAATGCGTTTCGATCCTGAAGCCAGGCGAATTTCGAATCACAAGTACACCGGCGCGGCCAGCGCGCCGTACAAATTTGCCGATGCCTTTGCGCTACTCGTTTGTTCGACGGCATCACTGGCCGATTTGAACGCCCGGCTCGTCGCGAAAGGACAAGCGGAAATCTCGATCGAGCGCTTCCGGCCGAACATCGTCCTGCGTGGCGTTGAGGCCTTCGATGAGGATTACATCGATTACTTGACGGTCGGCGGCGCCAGGCTGCAGGTGGTGAAGCCGTGCGTGCGATGTACGGTGCCCAATGTCGAGCCGTCCACTGGCGAAGCGGGTTTCGAGCCGACCGACACGTTGGCCGTTTATCGCAACGACGCCCACGCCGGCGGAATCACGTTCGGCGTCAATGCGATCGTCGAATCAGGCGCGGGCGGCGAGCTTTCAGCGGGCGATGCGGTGGAAATCAGCTTGCGGTTTTAAGTTGAATGAGCGGGTAACGCGCGAGGCAAACCGCGATAGGTCCACGCGCGCCAGAGCGCTTCCAGCGGCCCCTGCTTCATCCGGCTCAGCCAGATGCGGCTCAACAGAATCTGCAACGCAAAAATCATCATGGCCGACATCGCCGTTTGCCAGTAATTGAGGCGCGGCCCGAGCGCCAGCCCCCAGCCCGACAGCAGCGCGCCCATCGCAATCGACTGCATAAGATAGTTGGTGAGTGGCATGCGGCCCGCGGGCGCGAGCAGCGCGACCAAGCGGTGAGGAGCACGCCGCACAAACGTCGAAGCGTAGAAAAAAGCGAGCGGGATGCTCAGCATCATCGGCACGGTAGCAGCCAAAGGCGTCGTTGCCAGGCCGTACACCTCCGCATCGGATAGCAGCCAGTAACCGTACAACAGAGCCGCCGGCAAACCAACCAGAAGGCCCAGCGTGGACGCGGTGCGCCATGCGCGCGCGTCGCGCTGCTGCAACCATCCGGCGCGTTGCGCCAGCACGCCGGTCAGCATCAATGCCACCGTCAACGGGAAACCAATGACATTCCCGACGATGAGATCGCCGAACTCGCCGATGCGAACCGGGAGCTGTTCCAGGTAGCTGCCGGCGCTGAATACCTCGAAGTTGCGCCGGACTTCGGTCGCATAGTCCACCGGCGACGTCAGCAACGAGCCTACGAGCGCGAGCAAGGCCGCCGTGAAAACCGCTGCGCCTATCCACCAGTTGCGCGCGGCGCGGCCGATCCCCGCCACGTCGCGATCGACGTACAGCAACAGCACCAGACCCGCGACAGCGTACATCTGCGTGATGTCGCCGAAATAGAAGAACATTCCGTGCAGCACGCCGAAGGCGAACAGGAAAAGCAATCGTCGCCGATAAATTTTGCGCGGCGCCGGCGTCATCGTCTGCAGCTTGGCATACAGCAGCGAAAAGCCGGCGCCGAACAGCATCGCGAACAACGGCATGAACTTCAGGTTGACGAACGCCGCCGTCGAGAAGAACACGATGCGATCGAGCGCGCCGGCATCCGCCGCGATGTAGCCGATTGGATTGGTCGCGCCGTACAAGAACGACTGGATGTTGACCAGCAGAATGCCCATTAGCGCGAAGCCGCGCAGCGCGTCGATGCGCTCGTCGCGCACCGGCGCGCTCGCACTAAGCGGCATCAGGATCGGTCGCTCCCATTTGCGCCATTTTTGCCTTCAGCCACCGCTCGACCGACGGAAACACGAACTTGCTGACGTCGCCGCCCATTAACGCGATCTCGCGCACGATGCTGCCCGAGATGAACTGATATTGATCCGATGGCGTCAGGAACATCGTCTCGACATCGGGCAACAGGTATCGGTTCATGCCGGCCATTTGAAACTCGTACTCGAAGTCCGATACCGCACGCAGGCCGCGCACCACGACCCGCGCGTTCTGCTCCCGTACGAAGTCTTTCAACAGCCCGCGGAACCCCGCGACTTCGACGTTCGGGTAGTGTGACAGCACTTCGCGCGCGATCGCGATGCGCTCGTTCAAATCAAAAAACGGCTTCTTGGCACGACTGTCGGCTACGCCCACCACGAGCTTGGTGAACAACCCGCCGGCGCGCCGCACCAGGTCTTCATGGCCGCGCGTCAGCGGATCGAACGTTCCCGGATACACCGCGATCACCATCATGGCCTCCCGCCGGCTGCTGTTCTATTCGAGGCCGGCGGGCGATTATTCATGCAGATTGAGCGCTCAGCAAATGAAAGTGCACACTCGCGGCGCGTGCCTGCCGCACCACCTGCAAGCCACGACCGCCCAGCGTTGACTCGTCCAGGGCGGTGCCGCTTTCAATGTAGATCAGACCCTGCGCGGTGATCAACCGTGCGGCGGCTCCGATGGCAGGGGCCAGCAGCTCCGAATCAAACGGTGGATCGATAAAGATGATCTCGAACGAGGCGTCTGGCCAGCGCGCCGCGATCGTCAACGCATCCCCAGATACGACGTCGACCTGATCGGCGGCCAACTTGCGCTTGGTTTGCATCAGATGCTCGATTGCCTGGCGGTTGCTTTCGACCAGTGTGACTCGCTGCGCGCCGCGCGACGCGAGCTCAAACCCCAACGCGCCAGTGCCGGCGAAAAGATCGACCGCGCGCACCGTGTCGAGGCGGGGAACAAGATGCTCGATCCAGTTGAAAAGCGTTTCCCGCACGCGATCGGGCGTGGGTCGCAGCCCGGCGAGGTCGGCCACCGGCAGCGGTGTCCGCTTCCACAATCCGCCGATGATCCGCACCTGGTTTGGCGCACGCGAGAAATCACGCTCTGCTACTTTTCGTACCGCCATGCTCTGCTGTCTCGACCGCCCGTTAACCATTACTCGATGATAAGTCCCGGTTCTTCAGCTGACCCGAAGAGCGGATGGCTGTCGCGACTGAAAGCCGGGCTTACCAAGACGCGCGTCAACATCGTCGGGATATTTTCCGGCGGTGTCGTCGATGAAGAGTTCCTGGAGCAGCTCGAATTCACGCTGATCGGCGCCGACGTCGGTGTGGCCACCGCCGCGCACCTGATCGAAGCGCTGCAGATGCGCATCAAGCTGGATGGCTTGCTCACGCAGGACGAAGTGCGGCGCGCATTGAGCGACGAACTGACTTCGCTGCTTGCACCCGCCGAAGGCCGCATCGATTTTTCTAAGGCGCGCCCGCTGGTGCTGATGGTGGCCGGCGTCAACGGCGCCGGCAAGACCACCTCCATCGGCAAGCTCGCCAAGTGGCTGTCGAATCAAAACAAGTCGGTGCTGCTGGCGGCGGGCGATACGTTCCGTGCCGCGGCGCGC
>JBGSWX010000123.1:0-2957 GCA_041751695.1 Burkholderiaceae bacterium
CACTTCGATCACACAGTTCGAGCTGATCGAACGACTGGTCGCCGATTGGCGGCCGGGCGACGGACGCACCATGTTCGTTGTCGGCGACCCGATGCAGTCGATCTACCGCTTTCGCGAGGCGGAAGTCGGATTATTTTTGCGCGCGTGGAACAGCGGCATCGCATCCTTGCGGCTACATCGCTTGCAGCTCGCGCGCAACTTCCGTTCACAGCAGGGGCTGGTCGATTGGGCCAATGCCGCGTTCGTGCGCGTGCTGCCGGGCGCGAGCGACATGGCGAACGGCGCCGTCGCGTTCGAACCGTCGGTGGCCGATCAGTCGGCGGGTAGCTCGCCCGAGGCCGTCAAATTCAACGCGCTGATCGACGGATCGCCGCACGACGAAGCAGC
This sequence comes from Burkholderiaceae bacterium, assembly GCA_041751695.1. GTDB lineage: Bacteria > Pseudomonadota > Gammaproteobacteria > Burkholderiales > Burkholderiaceae_F > JACCZX01. The sequence goes on from JBGSWX010000123.1 coordinate 388, forward strand.
GCGCGTCGTCGAGCTGGTGCGGCGCATGCAGGCCGACGATCCGGCGGCTTCGATCGCGCTGCTGGTGCGAGCGCGTCCGCACCTGGCGCAGATCGTGCCGGCGCTGCGTGAGGCGGGATTGAGGTTCACCGCGGTCGAGCTCGAGCTGCTGTTGGCGCGTCCGTTGATTGGTGACCTGCTCGCGTTGACGCGCGCGCTCGAGCATCTGGCCGACAAAGTGGCATGGCTTGCGGTACTGCGCGCGCCATGGTGCGGGTTGACGCTGGCTGATTTGTCAGCGCTGGCCGAAGGTGCACCCAATGCGACGGTTTGGCAGTTGATGGGTGATCCAGCGCGCCGGTCGCAACTGTCGGCGGACGGGCAACAGCGAGCGGAGCGTGTGGCAGCGGTTCTCGCGCGCGCGCTTAAATTACGCGGCCGAAGCGCGCTTGCGGAACGTGTTCGCGAAACGTGGAGGCTGCTTGGGGGGCCGGCATGCATTTCGACTGCCGCCGATCACGCTGATGCGGAATCGTTCTTCGATCACCTGGCGCAGCACGAGGAGCGAAGTCGCGGCGTTGTCGATATCGCGGAGTTGGAAGCATCGCTGGTGCGCCTGTATGCCGCGCCCGATGCGCAGGCGACCGGCAAGCTGCAGGTGATGACAATTCACAAGGCGAAGGGCTTGGAGTTCGACTACGTGATCGTGCCAGGGTTGGATCGGGTGACGACGGGCGATGACGCGCAGTTGATGCAATGGCTCGAGCGCCCGGCCATGACGGATGACCTGCGAGGCTTGGGCGAGTTGCTGCTCAGTCCAATTTATCCGCCCGATGCCGACAAGAAAGATGATTCGATTTACTGCTGGATCGAGCGGTTGCAGCAGCAACGACAGGCACACGAGGACGAACGACTGTTGTACGTCGCCGCCACGCGTGCCCGCAAACAACTGCAGTGGCTGGCATGCATCGCGACCGCGGACGGTGATGTTTCCGTGCCGCGCGAAAACTCGCTGCTGTATCGGCTGTGGCCCGCGGTGGAAGACGAATGCAGGCGTGCCCTGGCTGAACGTGCGCCGCTCAGCAGCTTTGCAAGGGCTCCGACGACTGCAACCTATGACCAGTCACTGCGAAGGCTACCGAGCGACTGGACGTTCCCGATCGCGCCGCCTGCAATCGACTGGCACGATGACGCACCGTCGGCCGCCGAGTTCGAGATCGAATTCTCTTGGGCCGGCGAAACAGCGCGCCGCATTGGCATCGTCGTGCATCGCTGGCTGCAGCGCATCGCCGACGATGCGCTGCACGGCTGGAATGCCGAGCGGGTGCAGGCGATCGCGCCGCACATCGAGCGCGAGCTTGCAGGAGCGGGGATCAGCGGCGACGAGTTGAAAGCAGCGCGCAGCCGCGTCGAACAGGCACTGACCAGCACACTGTCCGATGCGCGCGCGCGCTGGCTGCTTGGGCCACAAAACGAAGCGCGCAGCGAACTTCGGTTAACCGTTCACAACGGCTCACTCGCCGGGCGAATCGTGCTAGACCGCACTTTCGTCGACGAAAACGGCGCGCGCTGGATCATCGACTACAAGACGGGCACGCATGAAGGCGCCGGTGTCGAGGGCTTTCTGGATCGCGAAAGACTGCGCTATGCAGATCAGCTGGAGCTTTACGCGCAAGCGCTCGGCGGCGCGGCTCAACTAGGACTTTACTTTCCGCTGTTAAGAGGCTGGCGCGCATGGCCAAGCGAAACGAGAGCTGAGGTGCGTATCATCGACGGCGGCGGGCCCCCTCGCACTGGGGTGCCGTGAATCTGGTCAGGTCGGGAACGAAGCAGCCACAGCGGAGTGCCACAGGTGCCGAGGTTCAGGCTCGCCTTTTCGCCCTTGGGCGAAAAGGCGTGTACGCCTGTATGAAGACGCAAGAAGGGGCTGCGCCCCCTCTTGGTACTCCCCCCAGCGAACTTCTATGACACTTCGAATCGCCGCGACGCGACCGCAAGACTGCGCCGTCGTTTTCGCACTGATTCGCGCGCTGGCAGCGTACGAGAAGCTGTCAGCGCAAGTAACGGGCACGGTCGAGGACTTGCGGCGCGAGTTGTTTCATGCGCGACCGGTGATCGAAGCGGTGATCGCCTGGAAGGACGAGCGAGCGGTCGGCTTCGCGCTGTACTTCCACAACTATTCGACCTTTCTCGCGCGGCGCGGCCTGTACCTCGAAGACCTTTTCGTCGTGCCTGAGGCGCGCGGCCAGGGCATCGGCAAGGCGCTGATTCGCCATTGCGCACGGGTTGCGGTCGAGCGCGGCTGCGGGCGCTTCGAGTGGGCCGTGCTCGACTGGAATCAGCCGGCGATCGAGTTTTATCAATCGATCGGCGCAACGATGATGCAGGACTGGCGCATCTGCCGGCTCACCGGCGATACGCTGGTGCAGTTTGCGAACACGTCTGCGGCTCAGCCGTAAAATCCACCGCATGTCGTATCAGGTTCTCGCCCGCAAGTATCGCCCGCGCGATTTCTCCACTTTGGTCGGCCAGGAACACGTCGTGCGTGCGCTGACGCACGCGCTCACGGAGAATCGGCTGCATCACGCGTA
>JBGSWX010000124.1:0-5103 GCA_041751695.1 Burkholderiaceae bacterium
GCGGCGGTGACCAGCGTCGGCTTTCTGGTCGATCGCATACGTCTCGGGCTCGAGCGCGATGCCACGCAGCTGCTGGGCGCCGATCTGGTGCTCAGTTCCGATACGCCGATCACGCCGGAGACCGATGCGCGCGCCACCGCCGCGCAACTACAACTTGCGCGCACGGTGACGTTTCCCAGCATGGCGATTAGTGCGACCGATGCCGATCGCAATGCGCTGTCTGCAGTCAAGGCGGTGTCGCCGGGGTATCCGCTGCGCGGGACGCTGCGCGTGACTGATGCAATCGACCGGCCCGACCAGCTCACGCGTGGCATTCCGGCGCGCGGCGAAGTGTGGGTCGACGGCCAGTTGCTGCAAGCGCTCGGCGCAGCGCCGGGCGATTCCCTCAAGCTCGGCGAAAAAACGTTTCGCATCGGCAAGATAATTGCGATCGAGCCCGATCGTGGCACGCAGTTCATCAACTTCGCGCCGCGCGTCATGCTGCACATCGAAGATCTCGCGGCCACGCAGTTGATCGCCAACGGCAGTCGTGTCACGTATCGCTTACTGGTCGCCGGCGAGCGGCCCGCCGTGCGCTCGTATTCGGAATCATTGCAGCAGGGGTTGCAACGTGGTCAGCGAGTCGAGACGCTGGAAGGCGGGCGGCCCGAGATGCAGCGCACGCTCGATCGCGCCGAGCGATTCCTGGCGCTGGTCGCGTTGCTCGCCGCGATGATCGCCGCGGTCGCGGTGGCGGCGGCGGCGCGTCGCTTTTCGCTGCGGCATCTGGACTCGTGCGCGATGATGCGCTGCCTCGGCCTTGCGCAGGCCGACATCTTCCGCTTGTTCGCGCTGGAGTTCGTCGTGATCGGCCTGGCGGCATGCATCGTCGGCATGGCGCTCGGATATGCGACTCACTATGTCTTGCTGAACGCGCTCGGTTCGCTGATTCGAACGACGTTGCCGCAGCCTTCATTGCTGCCGGGTGCGCAGGGATTCGCGTGCGGCCTGGTGCTGTTGCTGGGCTTTGCGTTGCCGCCACTGGCGCAGCTGCGCCACGTACCGCCGCTGCGTGTGCTGCGCAAGGACATCGGTCTGCCGACCGGGCGTGTGGCCCTCGGCTACCTCGCGGGCATGCTCGGATTTTTCGCATTGCTGCTGTGGTCGTCCAACGATTTGAAAATCGGCAGCATCACCGCGGGCGGCTTTGCCGGCGGCATCATCGTGTTTGCCCTGGTCGCCTGGCTAGTGTTGAAACTGCTGGCGCCGTTGCGCGGCCTGACCGGGAAGCTCGGGATTTCGTGGCGCTTCGCGATTGCCGCCGTACAGCGGCGGCCGGTCGCTGCGGTGGTGCAATTGGTTTCGCTCGCGGTCGGATTAATGGCGTTGCTGCTGTTGACGGTGACCCGCACCGATCTGGTCGATGCATGGCGCAAGGCCGCGCCGCCCGATGCACCGAACCGCTTCGTGATCAACATTCAACCTGACCAGGCCGCTGCGGTCGGCGCTCGCCTCGATGCGGGTGGTGTCGACGCGCCGCTCTATCCGATGATTCGCGGACGGTTGATCGAGGTCAACAAGCGTGCGGTCGGCCCGGAGTCCTTTACCGCAGATCGCGCGCAACGCTTGGTCGATCGCGAATTCAATCTGTCGTACGCAGCCGACGCTCCGTCGCACAACCGCATCACGGCGGGCCGTTGGTTTACCGACGGCAGCAGCGAGCTGTCGATCGAAGAGGGCATTGCCGAGACGCTCGGCATCAAGCTCGGCGACTCGTTGACGTTCGACATTGCCGGCCAGCTGGTCACTGCGCGCGCGACCAGCCTGCGCAAGGTCAACTGGGATTCGATGCGCGCGAACTTCTTCGTCATCATGCCGCCGTCGTTGTTGAAGGACATGCCGGCCAGCTTCATCAGCGCGTTCCACCTGCCCGCCGCGAAGTCCGGTCTCACCGGAGACTTGCTGCAGCAATTTCCGAATCTGACCGTGATCGACATGACGGCCGTGTTCCGGCAGATACAGTCGGTGATTGACCAAGTCATCGCCGCCGTCGAGTTTCTCTTCGCCTTTACGTTGGCGGCGGGCGTGCTCGTTTTATATGCGGCGCTGGCGTCGAGCCGTGATGAGCGCGTGCGCGAAGCGGGCTTGCTGCGTGCTCTGGGCGCCTCGCGCCGGCAATTGTCGCGTGCGCAAACGGCCGAGATGATTTGCATCGGCGGCCTCGCAGGTCTGCTCGCCGCCGCCGGTGCAACGGCCGTCGGCTGGGCACTCGCAAAATTCGCCTTCGAATTCGACTACGCGGTGTCGCCGTGGGTGTTCGCCGCCGGTGTTGCCGGTGGATCGGCCGCGGCGCTGATCGGTGGATGGTTTGGCTTGCGCGGGGTGCTGAATACTCCGCCGTTGGCAACGCTGCGCGAAGCCTAGCAGTACGCGAAGTCCGATACGTACCTCGGGTATTCGTCTTGCTGACGATGCGTTCATCACCCACCGGAGAACGCAAATGGCACAAGATATCAATGAGGAGCTCGATGAAGCACAAGACACCGAAACTTCGGCGCCGCTGAAACAGCCGAAGCCGCCTTTCAAAAAACAGCAGCAGCAACCACCGGGCTTGCAATCCGCGCTCGTTCCCGAGCCGCGCAGCGATGCGCCGCGCTACAAGGCGGCCGACAAGCTGCTGGGGCAGGCGGCGCTGATTACAGGGGGCGACTCTGGAATCGGGCGCGCGGTAGCGACGCTGTTCGCGCGCGAAGGCGCGGATGTCGCGATCGTGTACCTGCCCGAAGAACAATCCGACGCAGAGGACACGCGCGCGATCGTCGAAGCCGAAGGTCGCGTGTGCGCGCTGATCCCGGGCGACCTGACCGATTCGGTATTTTGCGATGAAGCGGTCGAACGCACGGTCGGCGCGTTTGGCCGTCTCGACATTCTGGTTTCAAACGCGGCCCAGCAGAGCAGCAAGAAGCTCGAGGACTTGGAAGACGCCGATCTCGAGCGCACATTTCAAACCAACATTTTTGCCTACATGCGCTTGGCGCGCGCCGCGCTGCGGCACATGAAGCCCGGTGCCGCGATCATCGCGACCAGCTCCGAAACCGGCATTAAGGGTTCGAAGAACATGCCCGATTACTCAGCGACCAAGGGCGCAGTCAACGCTTTTACCAAGACGTTGGCGATGGATCTGATCGAGCGTCAAATCCGGGTCAACGCGGTCGCACCCGGGCCGGTGTGGACACCGCTCAACCCGGCGGACACCGGAGCGACCGCAGAGGAAGCCGCGAAGTTCGGGTCCGACAGCCCAATGAAGCGCCCGGCACAGCCCGAAGAGCTCGCACCCGCGTATGTGTTCCTGGCTTCGAATGCCGATTCTTCTTACATCACCGGCACTGTGCTGCAAGTGATGGGAGGCGAGACCACCGGCGGATAACTATTGCCGCCCGTATCATCGCGGCATGAGTGAACTCACTGGCGCGATGCTCGCGGGCGTTGCGTTTCTGGCGCTGTTGGCGCTGTTTTTTGTACTGCGCACGCGTCGCGACAGCGGACTGACCTCGCGCCTCGACGCACTGATGCGCGACAACGAACGCCTCGAGCGCGAGCTGCGTTCCGCTGTCGATACCTCGTCGGGCCAGATGCGAATGGAGACCGGCTCGCGCTTGAGTGATCTGCAAACTAGTTTGGTGCAGCAGATGACCGGCCTCACCGGCCTGCAGGGCCAGCAGATGGCCGATCTGACGCGCCGTATTCAACTCGACCTGAGCGAAGTGCGCGGCACGCTGCAATCACAGCTGACGAATTTGCAGCAGGGCAACGAACGCAAGCTCGATCAGATGCGTGCAACGGTTGAGGAGAAACTACAAACCACGCTCGAGGCGCGGCTGGGTGAATCGTTTCGCATGGTGTCTGACCGGCTCGAACAGGTGCACAAAGGGCTCGGCGAAATGCAGGCGCTTGCGACCGGCGTGGGTGATCTAAAGCGCGTGTTGACCAACGTCAAATCGCGCGGCGTCTACGGTGAGGTGCAACTGGCGGTGCTGCTCGAGCAAATCATGTTGCCCGAGCAGTACGCGCAAAATGTGGCGACGCGCCTGCACTCGAGCGAGCGGGTCGAGTTTGCGATCCGCATGCCGGGCCACGAGCCCGGATCCCCCTGCTGGCTTCCTATCGATGCGAAGTTTCCGGTGGAGGACTACGAGCGCTTGCTAGCCGCGGTCGAAATCGGCGACGCGCTTGCGCTCGATGCCGCCGGCAAGGCGCTTGAGCGCAGCATCAAGGTGCAGGCCAAATCGATCCGCGACAAGTACGTCGAGCCGCCGCACACGACCGATTTTGCGATCATGTTCCTGCCGACCGAAGGATTGTTCGCCGAAGTGCTGCGTCGCCCCGGCCTGACCGATCATTTGAACCGCGAGTGTCGCACCGTCATTGCGGGGCCCACGACGTTGTTTGCGATGCTCAATTCGCTGCAGATGGGATTTCGTACGTTGGCATTGGAGCAGCGTTCGGCCGAAGTGTGGCAGGTACTGGGCGCCGTCAAAACGGAGTTCGGCAAGTTCGGCCACGTGCTGGCCACGCTGCACAAGCAGTTGTTGACGGCCTCGGGCACGGTCGACGCCGCGCAGCGGCGCACGACGCAGATGACGAAGGCGCTTAAGGCGGTCGAATCGCTTCCTCCGGAACAGGCGGCACAGTTATTGCCGTTGGGCCGCGACGATCCGTAACGCACGCTCGGGTTGATCACCGTCTTGGTTGATCGCGGCGACAAGGCATGACGCTTGCCACGAATCGTGTGCATCGTTGATGCCAACTCATCGAACCACTCACACGGAGACCCCAATGGCCAAGACCATCGTCGGTTCATTTGATAGCTTTGAGGAAGCGCAAGAGGTCTTGCGCGATTTGCAGCAACGCGGCTTTGCGCGTGACGACATCAGCGTGATCGCCAATAACGCCAGCGGTCAGTATGGAAGCGAAGGCCAGTTGCCGCGCGATGCAGGCACCACTGTGTCCGATACCGGAGCCAGCACCGCTACGGGCGCAGCAGCCGGCGGGGTGCTCGGCGGTGCGGCCGGACTGGTCGTCGGCCTAATGGGCCTCGCGATTCCGGGCATCGGCCCGATCATC
>JBGSWX010000125.1:0-4374 GCA_041751695.1 Burkholderiaceae bacterium
GCAGGCGCGCGGACCATTATCGCGCCTGCGGCGCGCCGGCCACGCCTCGCGCGGTCCGCTCAACGCGAACGTTAGACGTCGCTCGATCACAGAGGCGCCGTGAAGGTCCGTTACTACATCGATCCTGAGACCGACCAGCCACACATCTACAAGCATGACGTCGCGGAATCAGAGGTTGAGGAGGTCCTGCCCCACCCTGGCGAGGATCGCTCCGGGACCGATGGGTCTCGGGTGGCCACTGGCCGGAGCCGGGCCGGACGCCTGCTGCGGGTGGTTTATGTCCCTGACCCAGAGCCTAAAAGTGTATTCGTCATCACGGCTTACGAACTCCGTGGCAAGCCTGCATTGGCCTATCGGCGGCGCAGGCGCAAACTAGGCCCATGAGCAAGAACCGATTTCCGCCCGGCTGGGACGAGAAGCGCGTCAAGGGCGTCATCACCGATTACGAGTCCCAATCCGAGAACGAGGCCGTGGCCGAAGACGAGGCCGCCATGGGCGGTACTGTCATGGCCGTTCCTGCCGAGCTCGTTCCTGAGGTTCGCGAGCTCATTGCCAAGCACAAGAAGCGCGCCTAGCGAGCGACGTCTAACTATGCGATGCAGCGGTCGTTAGGTGTCACTTGAGTTCGCACAACTCATTGGCCCCAACGACAAAGACAAAGTGGTACTTGGCGCACGCGGTTGCGTTCTACTCCTTCCTCTTTGTTGGCTGGATGTTGTTCACGTTGCTTCGGTACTCCGCAACTCGTGAACTTCCTGAACTGACGCTTGCATTCCGCGTCGTCATGGCGCCAGGACTATTTGGGATCCTCTGGATCTGGTTTTGGATGATCAGCGACTATCTCCAGAAGCGACCTTCCCGGTTCGGCAGCCTATGGGGCTGGCTTTTGTTCTTAGGAACGTATGCTGGTGGTTTAGCATATTTTTTGGCGGTCTGGAGAGACCGTCATCGACCCGCGTGACACCTAACTATGCGTTGGAGCGGTCCGTGAAAAGCTTGAACGAGCGCGCCGCAGGCGCGCGGACCATTATCGCGCCTGCGGCGCCCAGGCTGCGCCTCGCGCGGCCCGCTCAACGCGGACGTTAGGCAACTCTCAACGCTGGCAAGCCACTTGACGCCTGTACCTTTTCTGGTACACTGCATCAGTGCCGATCAAACGCCCAATCGGAGTTGTCTTCTTTCGGCTCGACTCAGGCGGTGAACCGGTCAGGGACTGGCTCAAGGACCTCCCAAAGGAGCAGCGCAAAGCCATTGGCGAGGACGTCAAGACACTACAGTTTGGGTGGCCCATCGGAATGCCACTGGTACGGAAAATGTCCGACAACTTGTGGGAACTGCGGTCTCATATTTCGACGGGAATCGCTCGCACGTTCTTTACGGTGTTTGACGATCAGATCGTGCTCCTGCATGGCTTTGTGAAGAAGTCCTGGAATACCCCACCAAAAGAACTCGCCCTGGCGAGACGCAGATTAGCCAAGTTGAGGTCCTGAATATGGGTAAGAGAAACATCGGTAGTGACTTTGACTCCTTCCTCAAGGAGGAAGGCTTGCTTGAAGAGACCACGGCGGTTGCGGTAAAGCGCTATATCGCATATCGACTTATCGAGAAAATGAGTCAAGCCAAACTGAGCAAGTCGGATATGGCGAAGCGCATGGAAACAAGTCGCTCCGCTTTGGACCGACTCCTGGATCCGGATAATTCTTCCGTCACATTGCAGACACTTCAAAGCGCAGTCCAAGCATTGGGCGGTCGCCTGAAAGTTGAGCTCGCCTTTGACAAACGCGTGGGCCGAGTTGCCTAACTATGCGTTGGAGCGGTCCGTGAGAAGTTTGGCGAGAGGCGCCGCTGGCGCCTCGGAACAGTTTGCGCCAGCGGCGCCTGGCATTTGCCTCGCGCGGCCCGCTCAACGCAGACGTTAGGCCGCATGGACGAACTTCTGGGGGACTTCGTCGCGTTCTTCAATCAGCAGGTTTCGCGCCTTGGCGACCTAGGCATCTCCGTTGCCGGCTGGCGGGTCAGTCATCTCGCGTTTCGCACTGCGACCCACGATGAGTACCTCTCGACCCGCCACCTGCTTGAAGCTTACTGCTCTGCCAACGTCGAGAACGTCTGGAACGGGCGACCGATCTCCAAGATTCTCCTGGCGCAGCCACTCCGACTATCCGCCACCCACCACTGTCGCCTGATTGAACTGATTCCCCCTCCACATCAGGCGGAGTACAAAATGGGGCTCGAACACGTGGGCTTCGCGCTGGATGAGAACTTCCCGGGCTTTGAGAGGCAGTTTCGAGGCGCCTTTACGGGTCGGCAGTTCCAAACCGCAGATTGTCAGCCCTACTACATCCGATTCGCGGACAACACCAACGTGAAGTTCTATGTCAGTACACTGCTCGAGTATTGTGTTTCTGAAGGACGATCGTTCGACGGCATCTACCACGTAGGTGCCGGTACGAATGCGGCCTAACTATGCGATGCAGCGGTCGTCGCGCGTCGGCACGCCGCTTGCAGGAACGGCAAGCAGCTCCCAAAGGTTTCGACAAGCAAGCGGCGCGCCGACTGCGCGCCACCGCTGATCGCGGACGTTAGGCCGCATTAGCAATGGTACCAGTGCCAGTCTCCCATCATTATTCCCTACTGAGCTGCAAATGACTGTCAGCTATACAAACCCCGCAGCAGTGCATGCGCCACTTGGCCTCTATAGTCATACGGTGACTGTGCCGGAAGGCACAGAACTCATCTTCCTCTCGGGGCAGGTGGGTGTTCGGCCTGATGGATCTATGCCCACCACCATGGAGGAACAGGCAGATCAAGTCTTTGCAAACATCATCGCCCTATTGAAGGCGCATGGACTCGAAGCCACTAGCATCGTAAAGCTAACCACCTTCATGGTTGCAGGCCACGACGGTGATGCAGTTCGGGCGGCAAGGCTTAAGCATCTTGGCTCGCATCGACCAGCCTCGACGGCTGTCTTCGTGTCGCAGCTCGTTGACCCAGCTTGGTTTGTTGAAATCGATGCAGTCGCCGCAAAGCGGCAGCACGGCCCAAATCGTGACTCGTGAAGTGCGGCCTAACTATGCGATGCAGCGTTCGGCGCTGGTCGTCACGCAGCTTGCAGGGACTGCAAGCGCATCCCAGAGGTTTAGATCAGCAAGCGGCGCGCCGACTGCGCGCCGCCGCTGATCGCAGACGTTAGGTTTCACTCCCGAAGACGTATCTTGCGATTCAGGTCTGAAATCCATCCTACCTTGCCTCAGTCAGTTATTGTATATACACTAACCTATGGGCATTACCTACGATCCTGACAAGCGTGCACGCACGCTGGAGGAACGAGGTTTCGACTTTGACGATGCCCCGCTCGTGTTTGCCGGACTGACCGTGGAGTTCGAAGACACGCGCAAGGACTATGGCGAAGTGCGCATGATCTGCTACGGCACACTTGAAGGTCGCCTGGTCGTTGTCGGCTATGCCCCGCGTGGCGCGGACCGCCACATCTTCAGCATGAGAAAGGCTAATAGACGTGAGCAAGACCGCCTCGCGCCGTACCTTGGGTTCTGACCTGAAGCGCGTTGACGCGCACCGTATTCGACGCTCGGAGTACAAGGAACTCCCGGAGCTGACCGAGGAGATGTTGCGCCGTGCCGTCGTCAACAAGGGCGGTCGGCCGCGCTCGCAAAATCCGCGCCAACTCATTTCCCTCCGGTTGCCGCCGGATGTCGTGAAGCGTTGGCGGGCGACCGGCCCGGGTTGGCAGACTCGCATGGCAGATCGCCTTGCCAAGACTCCGATCCCACGCGGCAAGGAGTGAAACCTAACTATGCGTTGGAGCGGTCCGTGAGAGGTTTCAGCGAGCGCGCCGCAGGCGCGCAGACGATTATCGCGCCTGCGTCGCGTGTCAGCCGCCTCGCGCGGCCCGCTCAACGCGGACGTTAGGCGTCAAACGGAGATTGCTGTGGCGTCGATTCGTAGGGCTTCCGTGCTCCCGGCGCTGAGCCGTACGCGCGAATGGGGTTACAATTCCTTGCACTCGATCTCCGTCGCAAGGCTGAGCCAACGAAAGGAGCATGACACATGGCGATCATCGTGCATTTCTCACCGAGCGGATTGGACAAGTCGAAATACGACGATGCAATTCGTCGCCTCGAGCAAGCAGGAGCAGGCAGTCCACCCGGACGTCTATATCACTGCTTTTATGACTCTGGCGGGGCTCTCAAGGTAGTTGAAGTATGGGATTCCCAGCAGTCCTTCGAGCGATTTGGTCAGACGTTAATGCCGATCTTGAAGTCCGTTGGCATCGACGCTGGGCAGCCCGTGGTCAGTCCGGCGCATAACGTGATCTCCGGCCAATAGGAACGCCCGCTGGCGTCGCTCCTGCCA
>JBGSWX010000126.1:0-10035 GCA_041751695.1 Burkholderiaceae bacterium
AGTGCGGCGATCTGCATGTCGCTCGGCGCACCGTGCACCGGCTGATGGCACAAGGCGTCGCCGACCTCGGCCTTCATCGACTGCATGTCTTCGGGCAGCGCGAGCACGACCGGCCCGGCGCGCCCGCTGGTGGCCACCTGAAATGCGCGCGCAACGTACTCGGGAACGCGGTCGGCACGATCGATCTGTGCGACCCACTTGGTCATCTGGCCGAACATGCGGCGATAGTCGATCTCCTGAAACGCCTCGCGCTCGACGAAGTCGTTGCCCACCTGGCCGATAAAGAGAATCAGCGGCGACGAATCCTGGTACGCCACATGCACGCCGATCGCGGCGTTGGTCGCGCCGGGCCCGCGCGTCACGAACGCCACGCCCGGCTGCCCGGTCAGCTTCGCGTATGCCTCGGCCATGTAGGTCGCACCCGACTCGTGCCGGTTGACGATCAGCTTGATCATCTCGCGTGAGTCGTAGAGCGCGTCGAGCACCGGCAAAAAACTCTCGCCCGGCACGGTGAAAGCGTGATTGACGCCCTGGATCAACAGTTGATCGACGAGCAGGCGTGCGCCGGTGCGTATCTGCATGGACCGGAGTGTAAGGTTTGGGTTGCTCGGGAGTTACGGCGGAGCTGCATTGAGTCGATGAACTACATCAATCTCGGTAACAGCGGCTTGAAGGTCTCGCGCATCGCGCTCGGCATGATGACGTTCGGCACGTCTGAGTGGCGGCCGTGGGTGCTCGACGAGGCAGCAGCGCGGCCGATCGTGCAGCGCGCCGTGGAACTCGGCATCAACCTGTTCGACACCGCGGACATGTATTCGGCCGGCGAGTCGGAGCGGACCACCGGCAGCCTGTTGCGCGAGTTCGCGCCGCGCGACGAGATCGTGATTGCAACCAAGCTGTACTTTCCAGTCGACCTCGCGTTCAAGGGTGGCAATGCAGCCGCGCCGAAGCCAGCGACGCGTCCGAACATGAGCGGGCTGTCGCGCAAGCGCATCTTCGCGGCGGCCGATGCCAGTTTGCAGCGGCTGGGCGTCGACGCGATCGATCTGTATCAGATCCATCGCTTCGATTCGGTCACGCCGGTGGAAGAGACGATGGAAGCGCTGCACGACCTCGTGCGCGCCGGCAAGGTGCGCTACCTCGGCGCGTCGAGCATGTGGGCCTGGCAGTTTGCCAAGATGCAGCACGCAGCCGAGCGCAACGGCTGGACCCGCTTCGTGTCGATGCAGAATCATTACAACCTGGCGTATCGCGAGGAAGAACGCGAAGTGATTCCGCTGTGCCGCGATCAAGGCGTTGGCCTGCTGCCGTGGAGTCCGCTGGCACGCGGCTTTCTGGCGGGCAACCGTGCGCGCGATGCGAGCCAGGAAAAATCCGCGGGTGCGACTTCTCGTGCGCAAAGCGATGACATCGCGCAGAAGTACTACTACCAGGACGGCGATCACGCAGTAGCAGCCGCGCTCGGCACGGTGGCGCAATCAAAGGGAGTTTCCAACGCGACGCTCGCGTATGCGTGGTTGTTGAATCAGCCCGGCGTTACTGCACCGATCGTCGGTGCGAGCAAGACGTGGCAGATCGAACAGGCAGCGCAGGCGGTCGATGTTGCATTGAGTGCGGAAGAGCTGGCAGCGCTCGCGGCGCCGTACCGGCCGCACCCGGTGCTCGGGCATCAGTGAACAAACGGCCGCGAAGGCGGCCGTCTTGTGATGAGGCGAGCGACTAGCAGCCGCCCTTTTTGACTTTCTTCTTGGCTTCCGTTTTCTTCGCTTCGCTCTTCGTGTCTTTCTGAGCGTCGGTTTTCTTGACTTCTTCGGTCGCCGGCTCGGACTTTTTTTCCTGGGCGAACGCCGGCGCTAGGGCAAACGCGCCGATCGCGAGGGCAGCTAGGATTTTTTTCATGAGAAGTGTGCCGCAGCAATATTGGATCGAGACAGTGTAGAGGCCGCCGCGGAGGTCTTCGTGACCAATGCTTATGAGCTAAGCATCAAAAAGGGGTGTGGTGCCCAAGGCGGGATGCCGCTCGGCGGGGATCAGGACAGCGCCCCTCCCTGGGTCCACGTTCAGACTTTCGGCCGATGGAGGTCACAACTTGAGCCGCGCGGTCCTTTTCATCGGATCGCTTCTAGCCTCTGAATTAGCAGGCGAGCGGGCGTTTTCTCAACCGGCCTTTTCCAAGAAATCTCCCGCAAACTTGGGAGTCATTATCGAAAGCCGCGATGTTCGCGCGTACGCCATGAACATGACCGAGCCGGTTGCAACGCTAGTCGATGAGTCGTCCCCGCTGACGGTGCCGACACTCGTCGAATCCCTGACGGTTCCATCGCAGGCTGTGGCGCCGATTCAGGCGGCGTCAGGCCAATCGACGCCGCGCCGTACGGCAGCGCGCGAGCTGGCGAGCTGGCGCGTGCTCAGGATGTGGGCCAAGGGCGACACGCTGGCCGATGCGGTCTCCGTCAAGTTGATCGGTGTGCACGAAGGTCATTCCATCGTCATCACGGCCCCGGAGGACGCCGGCGCGTTGCCGGTAAAGGAAGGCGCGATATATGCATTCCGCAGTTTCTCCGGTGAGTCGATCTACGAGTTCACTGCACCCCTGCTGAAGATCTGTGCCGAACCATTTGAATATCTGCACGTCGGCTGGCCGCAGCAGCGCCAGGTCGAGAAGCGCGAGTTGCGCGCGGCGCCGCGAGTCAAGACCGAGTTGCCGTGCATGGTCTACCCCGGCGCGCAGGCGACCGGACGCTTCGTCAAGGGAACGATCAGCGATCTGTCCACGGGCGGTGCGGCGATCGCGCTGCATGATGACCTCAGCGTGTTCTACGACGAAGTCAAAGTGGTGTTCCAGGTGACGGTGGCCGAGCAGGAAGTCATGATCGAAGCGCGGGCACGGCCGGTACGCAAGCCCGATGAAACGGGCGAGCGGCTGATGGGCGTGTCGTTCGTGGCGCTTGGGCAGGCAGAGAAAATTGCGGTGCACGCTTTTGTCACCGCCGGTCTGGTCCGTGAGCTGGAGATTCCTTTGTACGCGCAGTCGTAAAAGTTATCTAACGCGTAAGCAAAATCGACAAATAAACAAAAGCCCGCGTGAAGCGGGCTTTTTTTCGACCTGCCACTGTCCTCAGTGCAGGATGTCCTGCGCGCTGCCTTGAACTTGGGCCTTGCCCTTGCCGGCACGCGCCGGGGGCTCGCACAGGCCGCAGACGTAGTTCTTGGTCAGCTCGAAGGTGTGCGTGACGAACTTGCCTTCGCACTTGCTGCACGAAGTCAACGTCACCATGCCGGCATCGACAAATTTCACCAGGCGCCATGCGCGTGTGACGGACAGCAACGGCTCGAGTCCCTGCGCGCGGATCTGCTCAAGGTACAACTCGTAGGCCTTGATAATGCCGTCGATCTCTTCGAGCTCACTGGTTTTGTCCAAATACTCGTACATGTTCAGGAACAGCGAAGAGTGGATATTCGGCTGCCAGGTCATGAACCAGTCGGTCGAAAACGGCAGCATGCCGCGCGCCGGCGATTCGCCCTGGACTTCCTTGTATAGGCGCAGCAGGCGCTCGTACGACAGCTCGGTTTCCGATTCCAGCACCTGCAGACGTGCGCCCAGCTTGATCAACGCAATCGCGCGCTGGATTTGTTTACTCTCGGAAACGATGCTCTTGATGCGCATGATGGCTCCTTGCCGATGCGTGGCGCGATCTTGATAACTAGGCGGTAACGTCGGCCAGCTTGCCGGCCATCACGATATTGGCGTGCAACCCGGCTACTGCGGCACCGGTTGCGCTCGACTTCGGCTTCGAATGGCTGGTCAGGAGGTTCCAGACCATATCGTCGTCGAATCGAAATCGCAGAATCAGTTGATTCGATCCGGCGATCTTCATCAATTGCGCGGGGCTCAACTGATCGATGATCGTTGCGACTTCTTCGGAAACGCCCAACCGGTACAGCGCCTGCGCCTTGTCGGCGCGGATCATGTGCTGAGCCAGAACGAGGTAGGCGAGGTTGGCTTCGCGGATTTCCTGCAGAAGTTGTTCGTTGCTGGCGGCGATGGTGCTCATTCGGAGGCTCCTGGTTTTGCGGTCGGTGAGTGTTCGGACTGAATGCGTTTTGAAGTGACGCCATTGTGGGAAACCGGCTCAATTCGATGAATCAGCAAGCCGCTACGAAGCGTGTCGGGCTGCCGCTCGTCGGCTTGTAGGTCTTTCCCCTACACGCAAGCTACAAGTAAGAGCCGGCGTTTTCACGCTGCGCCTCAAGTCATTCACATTGGGGCCGTTAATGGACCAGTGCGAAGCACGCGCGCCGCCGCCACGTCGATGGACGGACAGATGGCAAGTGCGCTTCGCCAAGATGGTTGAAGTGATTTGGTTTCCTCCCCGCCTTTGCGCCGGTCCAACGGGCCGGCGCTTTTTTTTCTAAAAAGCGCGACGAAAAGCGCTTGGAACGGGCCTCCAATCGGACGATGGCAAATACCTCATCGTCGGTACATTGCTCACACACTGCGTGCATCTGCGCACACACGGCAATGACGGGGAACGGCACGATGCCGAACGATGTATGTGAGGTGGCCGAGGCGGCCCCAGTAGTTGAAGCTGCGCGCTCGAATTTGCTGCAGCACTATGAAGCAATCGCGCAGGCGAGCTGCGCGATGCTGGCTGCCGCGCGCGCGGACGACTGGATTGAAGTCGAGCGTCAGGAAGAGCGTTGCTGCGCATTGATTGCGGTGCTGAAAGCGGCTGCTGACAGCCCGGCGGCGCCGCTGAACGCGGCCGACGATGCGCGCCGCATGCAGTTGCTGCGCCGAATTCTGTCCGACGACGCATCGATTCGCGGCCATGGCGAACCGTGGCTCGCACCCATCGCACCCTATATCTCGACTGCACGCGCCGCAAAATGAGTTTGACGACACCATTTCCTGAGCCCGATTCACCCGAGCTCGAGCGCTTCGCGATCTACTCGCGCAGCGAGATCGCAGGCTTACTGCGCCAACTGCGCGACAAGCAGGTGCTGGTGACCTTGTATTACGACCAGGCCGCCGGCTTTACCGTCAGCAATGTGCTCGACGTCAATGAAGGATTCGAAGAGCTGATTCTCGATCGCACCTCTGACGCGGCCGCGCAGAAGGCGATCTACGCGTCGAAGCAGCTGGTGGTCGTTGCATTTCTGGACAACGTCAAGCTGCAGTTCTCGGTCGGCACAGCCGAGTCGGTCGATCACCACGGGCGCCCCGCTTTTCGTATTCGCCTGCCGCAGCAACTGCTGCGCATGCAGCGGCGCAACTCATATCGACGTCAGCCGCCTGCGGTCCGGCCGGCGACGTGCCTGATCCCATCGCCGCGCAACAAAGGCCAGTATGAATCAGTGCGCGTACTCGATTTGAGCGTGGGTGGGCTTGCGTTGTTCGTCTATCCAATGCAATTCGATCTGCCGACCGAGCATGATCTCGAGAATTGTTATCTGGATCTTCCCGATGTTGGCCAAATCACCGTCACGCTGCGCGTGCGTTACATCGATGCGCAGCCTTCGAGCGACGGCGTGCGCCGGTGCGGGTGTGAGTTTGTCGAGCTAAGCGAGTCGGCCGCGCGCATGTTGCAGCGGTACATGAACAAGCTCGATGCAGCGGCGCGACCGCGAGCCGCGCCGCCGGACGAAGAGGCGGCCTGAAATAGTCGTGAATAAAAAGGCGCCGTGAGGCGCCTTTTTTGGTTGTCCGAAGCGGTTACTTGTTGGGGAAGCGGTTACTTGATCGATGCCGTGGCCGGGTACATGTCGCTCCACGTGCGCGCGTACTGCGTGCCGGTGCCGATCCACGCCACCGTGCCAACCGACAACGCAGACGTGTACAGCGAGGCAATCAGCTCGGCGGCGTTTTGACGGCACGCGATTCTGACCGCGCTCAATAGGTGCAGATGGTCTGCCGCGTAACGGCGCTCGACAATTTTCATGCTGCGATTGATCGGTAGCAGTGACTCGGGCAAGCCGGCGACGCCGCGGCGGCCTTCGAGCTGGCGCGCGGCGGTGTCTTCGAACCACACGAAGAGTTCGGTCGGCGGCGCGCTAGCGCCGTCCAATGGTGCGGGCTCTGTCGCGGCCGCATCGGCGGATGCGGCCGCGCCGATCGGTCGCGTCGAGATTTCCGCGAGTTGCTTGACGAGTTGATTGCGAGTCATCGGTACATCCTTCGGTCGCAGCGCTATGCCGTGGTCAGGGTGAAATCGACGCATGCGCGCGCTTCTTTAAAACGTGCCTCGGCGCGAATTGCCACTGATGACTCGGGATGGGTGGCGATCACCCGCCTTTCCTGCTGCGAACGGCGCGCGCATGAATGAACGTCGCACAACAACAAACGTTGCAGAGCCGTTGATTTGTCTGAATTTTCTGCGTGGTGTGCGCGCGCACTCGCGGTTTGCATCAGCGCGCTTCAATGCGCGCAGATGTCTTGCTTTTTCGCCACCTATCGGTCGATAGCGAGATCGCCTGCATCCCTAAAGTTTGGGCTTATGAAGAACGACGCCTTCTTGTACGACGCGCTTTATCAAGCGCTCAACAACGGTCAGCTCGAGGGCCAGGCGCTGGGTGAAATTCGCCCCAGCTTGCTGCTCGAGAGCGACTACATCAAGCAATACACGCCGCTGGTGCGGCGGTTGGCGCATCAGATGATCGCGCGACTGCCTGCCAACGTGGAGCTCGACGACATGATCCAGGCCGGCATGATGGGTTTAATGGATGCGGCCTCGCGCTTCGAAGTCAATCAAGGGACGCAGTTCGAGGTGTACGCTGCGCAGCGCATTCGCGGCTCGATGCTCGATGAATTGCGCGCCAATGATTGGCTGCCGCGTTCGGCACGCAAGAGCCAGCGCGATATCGAGAACGCGATTCATCGACTCGAAGGCAAGCTCGGCCGTGCGCCGCACGAAGTGGAAATCGCCGGGGAACTTGAAATTCCGCTGCCGCAGTATCAGCAGCTGCTGCACGAAGCGCGCGGCGCTCATCTGGTGTACCTGGACGATCTCGGCGGCAAGCTCGACGATGAGGATTATCTGGAGCGTCACCTGGTGGGCGACTCGCCCGAGCCGGGCGAGATCCTGCGCGACAAACGCTTTCGCTACGCGCTGGTCGACGCCATCGAAGAGCTGCCCGAGCGCGAGAAACTGTTGATGAGCCTGTATCACGAGCAGGATTTAAACCTGCGCGAGATCGGTGTCGTGATGGGAATTACCGAGTCGCGCGTGTGCCAGCTGCACAGCCAGGCGGTTGCACGCCTGCGGTCCCGCCTGAAAAACTGGTGATCAGTGAAGGCATGGCGGCCGCAGTGACTTATCCCCTGCCTTTGTACTTCGCGCGTACGCGCGGCCGCTCCGAAGGGAGCGCGCCTAACTAATGTTCACGGTTCGTCTGGCGCGAACCGCGAATCCCGCGATCTAGCTCGCGGGACCACCGGCGCTGCGCCGCCGATGTCCGGCAAGATGCCCCAGTCATGTTGCTCGTCGCGACGAGTGCACGTGTGACGGCGAAGCCGTCGCGTACACGAGGAGCGCTACGCCTTGCGTACACGAGGAGCGAAGTTTTTCAGCTGCGCGGCTTCACGCGCGAAGCGCTCGAGCTCATCGGTCCCGCCTTGCCGCATTGCAGATAACGCGCTCGCCTGCGGAGCCAAGAGGCGCAGCAGGTGCTGCTTGCGGCCGCCCGCTTCGGCAAGACGGGCGGGGTCATCGGCGATCAGCGCCTCGCTCTCGTCGTGCAGAGCCTTGATGAGTTCGGAGAACAGACGGGCCGGCGCGCCGGACGCAAACGGGGAGTGCGGGTGCATGATTGGAATCAGTGTGCCTTGTCGAGGTTGCTTGTGCGCGAAGTCAGCGCCGCAATGAGCCCGGTCGCTATCGCTTCAGGGTCGATGCGATAGTTGCCATCGGCAATCGCCGTCCGCAGCGCGATAAGCCGGCTTTCGGGGCACGCTTTGCGTGCGAGCCGAATCTCCGCGCAGGACGACGGTGGCAGTTGAGGTCGCGCCAGAGTGGTCACGCCACGAAGTTCGGCAATTAGCGCTCGAACTTTAGAACCACGATTCTCAGGGGGGTGCATTATTCTTCCCCCACCTCCGCAACCTGACGCTGACACCGCTCGCGTGGCCGACTCGCCAACCACTTCGCAACGTTCCGCCAAGCCCACCCCGCGTGTCGCGGGAACACCTGCGCCCGCTCCCGACGTGGTTTCCGGAGAACGCGCATTGGCGCTCGGCTTGCCCGGCAGCGGCAGCGGTGAGTCAACGGCTTCGCCCGACCTGAGGGCGATCAACGCGCCGCCCGCTTTAGTCGCCCCCACAGTTGCCGATGGCGCCGCGACGCTGGCCGCGCGCCCCGCAGACACCGTCATCGAAACCTTGTTTACGGCCGCGCACATCGGTCTGGCCCTGGTCGATCGCGCTCTGACTTACCGGTTCTGGAACAACTGCCTGGAAGAATTGTTCGAAGTGCCGGCTGACGCTGTGCTCGGCCGGAAAATCAGCGAGGCCAACGGGCTCAACCAGATACCGGATTTGATCGCGGAATTGCAGCGCGTCAGCGAAGGTGTCGAGCGCGCACCGCAGGAGCGCGAGTATCGGCTGCCGCACGCTCAGAAACGATGGGTGCGGGTCAAGCTGGCGCCGGTCCTCGCGTTCGACGGGCGTTTTGACGGTGTGCTGGTGACGTGCGAGCGCATCGATCGCGAGCGTTTCGCTCAGCACTCGCTCGGAGCGCTGCGGCAAGCGCTGCAGTCGGTGGGCGAAATGGTGTTCGAGATCGATCAACTGGGCGTGCTGGTCGATGCCAACGATGCGGCCCTGCAGAGGCTCGGCTACGAACGCGACTCTCTAAGGGGCGTGTCGCTTGCGGCGATCGACACCAGCCTGGCGCGCGGCGAAGGCTTTGCGGCGCTGTATGAGCAGCTGCAGATTCGCGGGTCGCATCAATCCGAAACGCGCTACAAGACGCGGTTCGGCACGGAGTTCGCGGTCGAAACCGTGCTGCAGCGAGTGGTGCACGACGGGCGCGAGTTCATTTTGCTGCTCGCGCGCGACATCGGATCGCGCAAGCAGATCGAGAGCGACCTGACCGAAAGCGCCGAGCGCTTTCGCGCGCTGTTCGACGAAAGCCCGGTGGCGGCGTTGCTGCTCGATGCGGAGTTTCGGCTGATCGGCATCAATCGGGCAGCGTGCGAAACCCTCGGCTACGACGTCGACGAATTGCAGGGCAAGGATCCCGAGACGCTGCTGCACGAGGACGATCGGCCGGCGCACCGGCGGGCGCGCGAGGAAATGGAGCGCGGCGCGACCGAGTCCGAGCCCGCCGAGCAGCGCTTCATGCACCGCGATGGGCGCGTGGTGTGGACCAAGCTCTCGATGCGCGCGATCGCGTCTGACAGCGGCCTGCGCCACACGCTGCTGGTGATGGAGAACTTTACCGACCGCAAGATTTTCGAGGAGCAGCTGCAGGTGGCGCTGCGCGACCAGCAGACGTTGTTCGAGACGATGTCGGTTGGTGTGGCGCAGACGATGTCGGGCAAGATTTTGCTGGCCAACCGCGAGTTTGCCGAGATGTTCGGCTACGGCGACGGTGAAGTGATCGGCATGCCGCTGTGGGATTTGTGCATCGACCGCGATCATCGAGCGCCCAATGAAGTCTCCGGCATGCCGGTGGTGCGCGCGTATCAAACGACCAGCGGCGAGGTCGTGCTGTTCCGGCGCGACGGCGAGCCCGTGTGGTGCCTGGTGCAGGCGCGCCCGATCCAGGCTCAGGAGCCCGGGCTCGAGGCGCTGCGCGAGGCGATCTACACGTTTCAGAACATTTCCGAAAGCAAGCGGCAACGCGAGGCGCTCTCGCGGTCGCTGCTCGAATTGAAGGAGCAGGGCGATGAGCTGCAAAGCGCGCTCGCGCAGCAGCAGCTGATCTTCGATACCGCGCTGGTCGGGTTGCTGTTCGTGCGCGACGGCCGGCCGGTGCGCGCCAATGCGGCGATGGAAGATCTGCTTGCGTGCGAGCCGGGCGCACTGGTGTCGCA
>JBGSWX010000127.1:0-1887 GCA_041751695.1 Burkholderiaceae bacterium
CCATCGGCTCAACAGCCCGCTCGACTGGGGCGACCCCGAGGAGAGCCTGAACCGGACCCAGTTTTTTGAGGTGCTGCAGATGTGCGTCGACAAGCTGCCTGCCGGGCTGGCGCGCATTTTTATGATGCGCGAATGGCTCGAATACGAAACCGACGAAATCTGTAAGGAACTCGGCATCACCTCGACCAACTGCTTCGTCATGCTATTTCGGGCGCGCATGCGCCTGCGTGAATGTCTGGAAATGCAATGGTTTGGTGGGGCCCAATCGTGAGACTTAGTTGGATTCGCATTCCGTGCAGTCACGCGCACCGGTTGCTGTCTGAGCGTATGGACCGCCCGATCAAGTCTGGCGAGCGGTGGCAGCTATGGCTGCACCTGAGCATCTGCAGCATGTGCTCGCGCTTCGAACGCCAGATCGACTTGATGCGCACCGCCGTTCGGCGCATGGGGCAGTAATGCACGCCACCCTGCCGCTGCTGAGGGTCACGGATTTTCCGCCGATCCGCCGGCGTGCGATCGAATCGCTGCAGGTCAACCTCGGGTACACGTGCAACCAGACGTGCGTTCACTGCCATGTGAACGCCGGGCCGAACCGCACCGAACAGATGGATCGCGCCACGATCGACCTAGTGCTCGAAGTGATGCGCGCCCGTTCGATCCGCTGTCTCGACCTGACCGGCGGCGCGCCCGAGATCAATGTGCACTTCAGATCGCTCGTGACCGCGGCGCGTGCGATGGGCGCCGAGGTGATCGACCGCTGCAATCTGACCATTCTGGAAGAGCCGAGACAGGAAACCCTTGCAGAATTTCTGGCCGACGAGGGCGTGCACGTCGTGGCCTCGTTGCCGTGCTATTCGCAAGACAACGTCGACAAGCAACGCGGTGCGGGCGTGTTCGAAAAAAGCATTCGCGGAATGCAAAAACTCAACTCGCTGGGCTATGGCGATGGTGCGTCCAAGCGGGTGCTCGACCTCGTTTACAACCCGCAGGGGCCGGTGCTGCCGCCGCCGCAAGACAAGCTCGAAGCCGATTACAAGCGGCTGCTCGGGGAGAACTTCGGGATTCGATTCAACCGGCTGTTGACGATTACCAACCAGCCCATTGCACGCTTCGGCAGTACGCTGATCAGCAAGGGCCAGTTTCGCGAATACATGGCGCTTCTGCGCAGTGCTCATCGCGATGACAATCTCGACGGCGTGATGTGCCGCAGCCTGGTGTCGGTCGACTGGGAGGGATACTTGTTCGACTGCGACTTCAATCAGATGCTGGCGATACCGCTGCGCGAGAAGGGCCGCCGCGCGAATCGCGTGCATTTAGCCGATCTGCTGATGACCGACCTTGCCGACAACCCGATCGCGATTGCCGATCACTGCTATGCGTGCACAGCCGGGCAGGGTTCGTCTTGCGGCGGCGCGCTCGACGGATAGTCGCCATGGATGGCGTTGCCGGCCGCGTTTGCCCCGCGTCCTACAGTTATTCACCGTCATCGTTTGCGCGCCCGCCCGATTTACGGGCCGAAGTTCTGTACGTCGTCGGCGGGTTGTACGGCAATCGCTTTGCGCTGGAGGAGATCGAGCGCATGGCCGATTGCGAAACTGCGCACACGCAAATTGTTTTCAACGGCGACTTTCACTGGTTCGACGCGGACGTCGATGCTTTCCTGGCCATAGACACCGCAGTGGCTCAACACATCGCGCTGCGCGGTAACGTCGAAACGGAACTGGCCGGCGACGATGCGGGCAACGGCTGCGGATGCGCGTATCCGGAATCGGTGCCGGACGATGACGTCGAGCGCTCGAACACCATTCTCGATCGCCTGCGCGTGGCGGCGCGCACCGCCGACGAGCTGCAGCCGGGGCTGCGCGCACGACTCGCGGCGCTGCCAAT
>JBGSWX010000128.1:0-7043 GCA_041751695.1 Burkholderiaceae bacterium
GATCAGTGCGAGTGGCTGGTGCCCGGCATGCTGAAGGAGAAGGTGCATCTGCTGCTGAAGTCGTTGCCGCAGAGATTGCGTCGTCAGTTCGTGCCGCTGCCCGAGTATGCGGCCGCGTTTGCCGAGCGAGCCGAGCAGCGCAGCGAACGCTCGTTGATCGACGCGTTGATCGCGGATGTCCGCGCCGAGCGCGGCGTCGTGTGCCAGCCGGGCGACTTCAAGCGCGAGTCATTGCCGGTGCATTTGCTGATGAACTTCAAGATCGTCGATGAACACGCTCGCCAACTGGCGATGGGCCGCAACCTGGCGCACCTGAAAGCCGAGCTCGGTGGCGCAGCGCGCGCGACGTTCCAGCGCGCGGCCGGAAGAGACGCGAAGGTTGCCGAGGGATTGCTCGACCGGATCACCGAGTGGGATTTCAGCGAGCTTCCCGAGTTGCTCGAAATCCGCCGCCACGGGAAGTCGCTGGTCGGGTATCCAGCGCTGGTCGATCAGGCAACGCATTGCTCGATCGAAGTTTTCGACACAGCTGATGAGAGCACCGCTGCCCACCGGGCCGGCCTGCGCCGATTATTTCGGTTGCAGTTGAGGGAACAAGTGAAGTTTCTGGAAAAGAGTTTGACCACCTTGCAGATGGTGCAGGTGCGCGCATCCACTGTCCCCGCGCTTGCGGCGGCGCTGCCCGGCTTTGAGGACCTGCGCGAGCAGATCGTGACTGCCGCACTCGATCGCACGTGTTTGATGACCCCACTTCCGGCCGATCGAGCGAGTTTCGAGGCGCGCAGGGATGACGCGCGTGGCCGGATCAGCTTGATCGCGCAGGAGATTGCGCGCCTGGTGGCGGCAATAGTCGAGGGGGCAGCGGCGATCTCGCGCAGGCTGCAGGCACTGAAGGCGTTTCCGCGCGTGGTCGCAGACATCGAGCACCAAATGTCTCAGCTATTCATCACCGGCTTCATCGTCGCGACGCCGGCCCCGCAGCTTGCGCAGTTTCCGCGTTACCTCAAGGCGATCGAGGCGCGTATCGACAAGATCAAGAGCGATCCGGCGCGCGATGCAGCGCGAATGAACGAGATTGCCGGCCTGCAGGCGCCCTGGCAGCGCGAGATCGCTGCGCGCAAAGGCGTCGCCGATCCGCGACTCGTCGAGTTTCGCTGGCTCCTCGAAGAGCTGCGCGTGTCGCTATTCGCTCAGGAGCTTAAGACGCCGATGCCGGTGAGCGTCAAGCGATTGCAAAAAGTGTGGGACAGCGCGTGCCGATGAGCACGCCGAATGCACCGGGCTTGATTCTTAGGTCGTAGATTTCGAATCGCGATTCGGACCGCGGCGCGGTCCGCGCTGATCGTCCGGGCTCTTTTCGATAGCGAAGCTGAACTCGCGCACCAGCTGGCCATCGATATACACACGCATTTTGTGCGCGCCGATCGGATCGCCCGGCGCATAGCGCCATTCGTTGGCGATAAAGCCAAGCCGCGTTGGAATGATGCGTTCGGTCACCGCTGTCTTGCGATCCGGCGAGATCATGAAAACGCCCATCGCTTCGCCCGGGCCCCACGTGGGAGGCGCCTCGGGTAGTTCGAATTCTTCACGCCACACCACCGTGGGCTTGCTGGTCTTGAAAAGGATGTACCAGCCGTACGGCGCGGCGGGTATCGCGGGAAATTTGTCGGTTTCGTACAGCAGCCGGCGGCCATTCGGATCGGCGCCGAACACGCCGAACTGCGCGGTCACGACTTGCAGATCTGCCGCGGTGAGCGGCATGGTCGCGGCGCCCGTCTTGATGTCGCCCGCGCTCGAAGGCACCTTCGCTGCGGTGTCTGATGGATTCTGAGACACGCAACCGGCGGCTACCGTGGCAGCAGCCAAAATCATGATCGCTTTAATGCCGGATGTCATGACAATCTCCGAGAATGAGAACAGTTCGGATAGGCACTTCAATTAAATCACACAAAGCAAGGCGACATCGCTTGGAAAACTGCGTCTGCTCCCATCGTCCTTCGGCTTTGGACCACCAAAATGTATAGGCGTTGCGCTCTTCGTTCTCTTTTTGCAGCCAGTTCTGTCGATTAGAATTTAAAGCTCGATAAGAGGAGCTGAAACCGACGATGAGTAGCTCGGGCATGATGATCCAGCACAAGCCCGCGCGATTCGGATTGGTGATCGTCGGCGATGAGATTCTGTCGGGCAAGCGCGAAGACAAGCACCTGAGCAAAGTCATCGAGCTGCTGCGCGCGCGCGGCCTGCAGCTTGCCTGGTCGCACTACGCGGGCGACGATCGCGATGCCTTGATCGAGATGTATCGACGCACCTTCGCAGGCACCGACATCGTTTTCAGTTGCGGCGGCATTGGAGCTACGCCCGATGATCACACCCGGCAGGCCGCCGCGGCGGCGCTCGACCTGCCGCTGCAGTTGCATCCTGAAGCCTCGGCATTGATATCGCAGCGCTGCGCCGAGATGGCGCTGAAGGGGCACGGCAGCGCCGACATGAGCACGCCCGAGAATCTGCAGCGGCTCAAAATGGGCGACTTCCCGGCCGGCGCAATCATCGTTCCGAATTCGTTCAACCGAATTCCGGGCTTCTCGCTGCGCGATCACTGGTTCGTGCCGGGGTTTCCGGTAATGGCGTGGCCGATGATCGAATGGGTGCTCGATACGCATTACGCGAGGCACTTCAACACGCAGTCGCGCGTCGAGCGATCGATGATCGTGTTCGAGATTGCGGAATCGCTGCTGACGCCGCTGATGGAAGACGTCGAGCGAAAATTTCCCGGTGTGCGGTCTTTCAGTTTGCCCTCGGTAGGAGACGGGCAGGACGGCAAGCCGGCGCGACGCCACGTCGAGCTGGGTGTGCGCGGCGTTGAAGAATCCGTCATCGGCATCGCGTTCGGTGAGCTGCGTGCCGGCGTGCTCGCCCTAGGGGCCGAGGTCGGCGCATAAAAAAAAGCCCGATCAATGATCGGGCTTAGAAAGCACCACCAAGGAGGAGACAGATTTTGTCGGGCGTGAGCCCGACAGTGGTGCCAAGGAGACAACCGTTACAGCATTCTTTGTACGCGCCTTGGACATCGTTGAAGCGCCAAGTTGACGAGTCTTTCCCGCCAACTTAGCGCGATAACGCGACGCTGTAACCTGCATCAGACTCGATGCAGACAACCGCTGTTAGGCGGCCTTGCGCTTGGTTGCCGACTTGACTGAATCATTCGCGGCCGAGGCGGCCTTCATGCTGACCGACGTGGCGGCCGACACATTCGATTCCGCCATTTCAACGGCTTGCCGCGTGGCACGGGCAAACGTGTCATACGCAGTGTTGGCAGCGGCGACGGCGCCCTTGAGCATCGAAACCGCCGTCTCTGAGCCCGCCGGCGAATTTTTCGCCGCGAAGTCGATCAGTTGCGCCACTTTCTTGTTGTTCTCGGCCACTTGTGCCTCGACGATGCGCGAGACTTCGGTGCCGGCGCCATTGGCGATGTTGTATACATTGCGCGAATAGCTCACCGCTTTTTCCAACGACGGCTGGGTCATACCGCCCGACAGCGAGAGCAGTTCTTGCACATCTTTGACCGACAACAGCGCTTGTGTGCGCTCGACCGACTCTTCAAGCGTGGCTTTGGCCGCCGCCAGGTTCAGTTCCATGAAACGCTCTGCAGCGTCAAACCAGGTCTGGCTCAGCGCGATCGCGGCGTCCATCTGACCTTTTTGAATTTCCGTAAATTGTGCGGGGGTAGCGAACATTCAAACACTCCTCATGGTGGATTTAAAAGACGTCCCCTCGATGGGGATCGGTTCCAATGCGATTGCTGCATTGCACAAGGACGTATTTTATGGGCGTCGACGAGGATGTCAAGGCAATTTGGTGCAACGCACTAAAAAGCCCTGGGACGCAAAAATGATGATGCTCGTGCGCAGCAAAAGCAACGGTTTAGCCAGGCTCGACCCGGTCCGGCGGTTGGTGAGCGGCCAGAACTGACGCGAAACGAAGGAGCGGGCGGTACGTGTCTGATTCTTCCCTATCCGGTCCGCAGCGGCGCTGGCTGGCGATTATGCCGCTGGCGTTTGTGTTGCTGTGGAGTACCGGCTTCATCGTGGCCAAGTACGCCGTTCCGCACGCCCCGCCGCTGACATTCCTGCTGTATCGATTCGCGGGCGTGATCGTGATCCTGCTGCCCATCGTGGCGCTGACGCGGGCGCCCTGGCCGCGCACCGCGCGCACCTGGTTGGATGTAGCGCTTGTTGGCGTTTTGTTGCAGGCAACCTATCTCGGCGGCGTCTGGGTTGCAATCGCGCTTGGCATGCCTGCGGGAATTGCCGCCTTGTTGGTAGGCGCGCAGCCACTATTGACAGCGCTATTTGCTTTTACAGTCAGCGAACGTGCCACCCGCTTGCAGTGGGCCGGGCTCATCGTTGGCTTTATCGGGATCGCCCTCGTGCTTTCGGATCGCTTGACCCTAGCGGGAGTCGGCCCGCTGGCGCTCGCCATCAATCTGCTGGCGCTGGCCGGCATCACCGCCGGCACGCTTTACCAAAAGAAATACGTCGGCGAGGTCGATCTGCGCACCGGCAGTGTGATCCAGTTCGCGGCGTCGTTTGCCGTGCTATTGCCGTTCGCCATCGTGCTGGAATCGCTGGCGGTCGATTACACACTCGAGTTCTGGCTTGCGCTGGCATGGTCGATCGTTGCTTTGTCGCTGATAGCCATCACGCTGCTGCTCGTTATGATTCGTCGCGGTCGCGCGACCGACGTGGCGAGCCTGCTGTATCTGACGCCCCCGACCACTGCGCTGATGGCGTGGCTGCTGTTCGGCGAAAAACTCGGGCCGATCGCGTGGGGCGGGGTGCTGGTCACGATGGCGGGAGTCGCGCTGGTGCTCGCAGCGGGCACGCAAAGAGACAAGCAGGGTGCATATACGGACAGATTGTGATGACTAGTGGGCGCGGGCCGCCGCACGCACGGACAGAGTATCGGCACTTCCACCGGATCGCGACGCGCTGGATGGACAATGACGCGTACGGTCATGTCAACAACGTCGCCTATCTGAGCTGGTTCGACACGGTGGTCAACGAATATCTGATTCGCTCCGACGTGCTCGATGTACAGCGCAGCGAAATCGTTGGGTATGTGGTCGAAACGTACTGCCGGTACCTGGCGCCGCTTGCGTTTCCCGGCGGGATCGACGCTGGCTTGCGAGTGAGCAAGATCGGTCGGTCGAGCGTGCGCTACGAGATCGCAATCTTTGCCGAAGGAGCCGATTCAGCGAGCGCGCAGGGTCATTTCGTGCACGTCTACGTCGAGCGCGCGACCGGCCAACCGACCAGCGTGCCGACCCGGTTGCGCGCTGCGCTGCAAAGGATCGCCAAGTGATCGACCGACGCCCCGCCGGTAGCCACGAAGTCGTCGACCACGCAATCGCGACGCGGCAATCGGTGCGGGGGTTTCTTCCGACGCCGGTGCCGCGCGCCACGATCGAGGAGATATTGGAACTCGCGTCGCGCGCGCCTTCGGGTACCAATACGCAGCCATGGAAAGCGACCGTGCTCACGGGGCCGGCAAAGGAGCGGCTGAGTGCGGCGATCCTGGCCGTTTACAACGACGCCGAGCAGCGCAAGCAGCACGTCGAGGAATACGCGTACTACCCGACACAATGGGTCGATCCGTATCTGGCGCGGCGGCGCAAGATCGGCTGGGACTTGTACGGCCTGCTCGGTATCGGTCGTGAAGACAAGGCGATGATGCACGCGCAGCACGGCCGCAACTACATGTTCTTCGACGCGCCGGTGGGGATCATCTTCACGATCGACCGCATCATGGAGCAGGGCAGCTGGCTCGACTTCGGCATGTTCCTGCAGAACGTCATGATCGCCGCGCGCGCGCGCGGTCTCGACACGTGCCCGCAGGCGGCGTTCATGCAGTTTCACCGCGTGATCGCGCGTGAGCTCGCGCTTTGCGAAAGCGAAATGGTGGTGTGCGGCATGTCGCTGGGCTACGCCGACATGTCGAAGATCGAGAACACGTTGCAAACCGAGCGCGAGTCGGTGTCGGGTTTCGCCCGCTTCCTGGAGAGCTAATGGCGCATCGAATCGCAGTGATTGCCGGCGACGGCATTGGCAAGGAAACGGTGCCCGAAGGGCTGCGCGCGCTCGACGCCGCGGCGCGCAAGCACTCGATCGATCTGCGCTACGAGCATCACGATTTCGCAAGCTGCGATTACTTCGCAAAGCACGGCGCGATGATGCCCGACGACTGGAAAGCGCGGATCGAAGGCGCCGATGCGATCTTCTTCGGTGCGTGCGGCTGGCCGGCGACGGTGCCCGATCACGTTTCTCTATGGGGCTCGTTGATCAAGTTCAGGCGCGAGTTCGATCAGTACGTCAACTTGCGCCCGTGCAAGCTGATGCCGGGGATCCGGTCGCCGCTGGTCAACCGCGATGGCCGCCCGTGGGCGCCCGATGCGATCGATTTTGTGGTCGTGCGCGAGAACACCGAAGGCGAGTACTCCTCGATCGGCGGGCGCATGTTCGAGGGCACCGAGCGCGAATTCGTGGTGCAGGAAACGGTGATGACCCGTGTGGGCGTAGATCGCGTCTTGCGCTTTGCGTTCGAGCTGGCCGGCAAGCGCGCGAAGAAGCATCTGACCTCGGCCACCAAGAGCAACGGCATTTCCATCACCATGCCTTATTGGGACGAGCGGGTCGAAGCGATGTCGAGGCAGCATCCCGGGCTGCGAGTCGACAAGTTTCACATTGACATCTTGACCGCGCACTTTGTGCGCAATCCCGACTGGTTCGATGTGGTCGTGGCGTCCAACCTGTTCGGCGACATCCTGTCGGACCTTGGCCCGGCGTGCACCGGGACGATCGGCATCGCACCGTCGGCCAATTTGAATCCAGATCGCACGGCGCCGTCGCTGTTCGAGCCGGTGCACGGTTCGGCGCCCGACATCGCGGGCCAGGGAATTGCAAATCCGATCGGCCAGATCTGGAGTGCATCGATGATGCTCGACTGGCTCGGCTACCCGGCCGCGGCAGCCGCCGTACTGGCCGCAA
>JBGSWX010000129.1:0-2059 GCA_041751695.1 Burkholderiaceae bacterium
AGCGGGTGCGCGCACACCGCCGCCCGAAATGCGCTCGGCGTTGCACCGATCTGCTGCTTGAAGACCCGCGTGAAGTGAGCCTGATCGGCAAATCCGGTGTCCGCCGCAACGACCGCCGCGCTGGCGCCCTGCCTGAGGCGCGCGACAGCGCGGCGAATGCGCGCCTGCTGCCGAAAGGCATGAGGCGTCAGTCCGACGTCTTTGCGGAAAGCCCGCAACAGGATGAACGGTGTGGTTCCCACCCGTTGCGCCAACTGTTCCAGAGTCACGGCGCCGCTCAGGTCATCGAGGAGGAACTCCCTGGCGGCCCGCACCGCCTGTCGTTCGTTGCCGAACCCCGCCGCGGACGCCGCCGCGCCATGACGAGTGCACAGCGTGGCAACCGCGTATGCCAGATGCTCGCTGCGCTTGAGCGGGTCGCCGGCATGTTCGGAACACCAGTGCACGCCGTAGATCGAGGTCGCGACTTCTCGGTCGCGGAAAACCGTTGAACGTGCCGCCATCGTCAAGCGCCGTGTAAGCCCGAGGCGCTCGGTGTAGTCGCCGAGCTCGGCCGGCGCGAAATGCGCCACCCGCATCTTCCATCCTCCCGTCGAGGGACGGGCGGCATGCGGCGTGTCGGCGTCGATGCAGACGATATCGCCCTTCACGGCGCGCCAACCGACGCCGCGCGACTCGACGGTGAGCGCTCCTCCCGTGATCAGCGCCAGGCAATGCGTATCGTGTGCGTGAGGGGGATACGCGTGTCGGACGAAGCGGCCTTTCATCATGAGCGCTTCCATCACGTCGGGCGCATGCCAAAGCTTCACGTGTTCGGATGCACTCGATCGCATTGGCGCTCAGGCGTTTGCGCGAAGTGGGCCAAAGATCTCGTCGTAGTCCGACAGGTCCGGCATCGCCAACGGCACCGCCTGCTGCACACGCTGCACGTACTGTTGCCACTGCGTCACGAGATCCACCATACCGCGCCCTCGATGCGGGCCACCACGTGAGCGTTCATGCCAACAACGGCAGGCCGCTCACCAGCTTGGACACAAGCTTCTTGCGGCCGACGACACCGACCGCCAGATACACGAGCTCGGCGGTGGGCGCGCGGGCCACCTGCGATCGAAACTCCGCGTAGTCGTTGGTGCGTTGGCCTTGCGCCGGGAAATCGACGGTGTCGCACTGGGTCGCCGCCTGCGCTCTGAGGGTTGCCAGCCTGGTGGGCGGAGCTGCAAGGATCGGTATGCCGACTGGAATCAGTCCCGGATGTACCGTGTTGTCGGCATCCACGAGCGGCGCGCCGACCAGCGCCGGGTGGCGTTGACCGAGGGTGAGCGCGACCACCGCCGCGGCGTTGGCCGCCTTGCCCGGCGGCAGACCCTGGTTGACGACGATCACGCAACGCAGCGGCTCCTGGGGCGGTACGTCCGCATCGGTATCAGGTGACAGAGGCATGGCGTGACCAATCGAGTCGAGTCTGTTTGCTTCACCACTGCGGCGCCATGCCAACGCACGATGCACCAGGAGCACATCATCGTAGGCGCGGCGCATCTCTTCGTCTTGCACGATCTTGCAGCTTCGAACGCCGAGGGCGCCACCCGCCTTGCGCGACTTTCGCGCTACATTGACATCGTCCCCGCGGCGGGTGGCCCTTCGATGAGCGCTCTATTCATGCGTGCCGATTGCAGTTGGAAGCGATGCGTGGTCTTGCGGGCTGCATCGATGCTGCTGGCGATCGTGCTTGGCGCCCCGCCGGCCGCGCTCGCCCAGCCGGCAAACGCCCCCGCGTCGGCCGAACCGAAGGTGCTGCGCATCTCGTTTCCCGCCGCCGAGACCGGCTTCGACCCTGCACAGATCTCGGATCTGTATTCGCGCACGATCACCGCGCACATCTTCGAGGGCCTGTACGCCTACGACCACCTCGCGCGGCCGGCGAAGGTCAAGCCGCTAGTCGCGGCGGAGATGCCCGAGGTGTCGAGCGACTTTCGCACCTGGACGGTGAAGCTGCGCGCAGGCATCTATTTCGCTGACGACCCGGCGTTCAAAGGGCGCAAGCGCGAAGTCACGGCGCCGG
>JBGSWX010000130.1:0-9284 GCA_041751695.1 Burkholderiaceae bacterium
ATCTCGCACGATCCGGCGATCGCTTCGGCGAGCACCCCGCCCTCGCCGGCACGCAAGGACTCGATCGCTCCGGCCATGCGCTCAAAGTAGTCGGCATCCGCGACCAGGCCGTGCTTGAGCACTTCGGCCAGGCCGGCCGACAGCTCACGCGGCGGCAGCGTCTTCAGCGTATCGGTATCGCTGACTACACCCGAGGGTTGGTGAAACGCGCCGATCAGATTCTTGCCGCCCGGATGATTGATCCCCGTTTTGCCGCCCACTGAAGAATCGACCTGCGACAGCAACGTCGTGGGCACCTGCACATGGCGCACGCCGCGCATGTAGATCGAGGCCGCGAACCCAGCAATGTCTCCGACGACTCCACCGCCGAGTGCCAGTATCACGCCGCGCCGGTCGACGCGCGCCTGCACCATCGAGTCCAGGACGTGCGCCACACTCGGCCACTGTTTGTGCCGTTCACCATCGGGCAGCTCGACGACCGCCGTTGCTGTGGCCACGCCTGCCAGTGCGCTACGCGCTCGTTCTGCGTACAGCGATGCGACGACTTCGTTGGTGACGATCGTGATGGAAGTCGGTGCCAGTGGCGAAACGAACTCGTGCAACCGATCGAGCAAGCCGCTGCCGATGTGTATCGGATACGAACGCGGGCCAAGAACCACGGTGACGTTGCGCATGCGCCAGTGTAAGTGGCCGTAGCCACCGCCGACTTGTCGCGTCAAGTGCCTCGCAGTGCGATCGCTTTTAGTTGCGGATGCTCCATGAGCCGCGCTACCAGCCGGCGCGGGTTCGACGCGGCCGACTGAAAAACGAGATGCGCCGCCTTCTCGTACAAAGGTTCGCGCTCGGCCAGCAATTCATTGATACGCCCGCGCGGATCGGCCGTTTGCAGCAACGGCCGCGACCGGTCCTGTCGTGTGCGTCGATAAATTTCATCGGCGCTCGCGCGCAGGTAGATGACCAGCCCGCGCTGACGCAGCGCTTGTGCCATTTCGGCGTCGAGAACCGCGCCGCCGCCGGTGGCCAGTACAACCCCGGCCTGCTGCGTCAGCTCGTCCAGCAGGCCGATTTCACGCCGCCGAAACCCCGCCTCGCCTTCAATCTCGAAAATCGTCGGAATCGGAACCCCGCTGCGCGCTTCCATCTCGCGATCGGCGTCGACAAACTGATAGTTCAGCTGCTGCGCCAGCAGACGCCCCACCGTCGACTTACCCGCACCCATCATGCCGATCAGAAATACGGAGCGCGCATCGCTTTGCATGGGCTGGTTTGCGCGACCGACGCTTCGAAAAAAAAGAGCCGCGCATGCGGCC
Source organism: Burkholderiaceae bacterium (assembly GCA_041751695.1). GTDB lineage: Bacteria > Pseudomonadota > Gammaproteobacteria > Burkholderiales > Burkholderiaceae_F > JACCZX01. The sequence goes on from JBGSWX010000130.1 coordinate 1,311, forward strand.
CTTTTGTGCGAAGCGTCGAATCTCAACGCATCGCTGCGTTCACTCGCTCCGAAAGCACGCGCGGCGTGATGAAGATAATCAGCTCGGTGCGATCGTTGACCGATGACGTATTCTTGAACAGATTGCCGATGACCGGCAGATCACCCAGCAGCGGAATCTTGGTCACCGTCGTGCGATCGTTTTGTTCGTAAATTCCGCCCAAGACGACCGTGCCGCCGTTTTCGACCAACACCTGAGTCTGCACATTCTTTGTGTCGATCGCGGGGCCGGCAGTGGTTTCCGCGCCGCGGCTGTCTTTATTGACGCGGACGTCGAGGAAGATCGCGCCCTCGGGCGTGATCTGTGGCGTGACCTCCAGTTTCAGCACCGCCTTGCGGAAAGCCACCGAGGTTGCACCGCTCGACGTCGATTGCTGATACGGAATCTCGGTGCCCTGCTCAATCACGGCCTTGACCTTGTCCGCCGTTACGACGCGCGGGCTGGAAATGATCTTTCCGCGACCGTCGGCCTCCAGCGCGTTGAGTTCGAGGTTGATCAAGCGGGTCAGGCTGCTGTTGAACAACGTCAGATTGATCGCCCCCGGATTGAAGCCAGCAATGCCGGCTGCGGGAAGATTGACACTGTTCAGATTGCTCACCGGTATCGGGCCAAAATTGCCGCCCCCGGTGCCCGTGCTTGACGGAGGCAGAGTGCCCGGAAGCGCGTTGCCGCCGCCGACTGTGGCCTCATTGGTCACGCGGTTGTATCCGAAGCGCACGCCCAAGTTCCGGCTGAAACGATCGTCGGCTTCCACGATGCGTGCCTCGATCAGCACTTGCGGCACCGGAATGTCGATTCTCTGCAGCAGCCTGCGTACGTCTTCAAGCCGCGCGGTCGTGTCCTGCACGAAAATCTGATTGGTGCGCGGATCAACGGCAACACTGCCGCGCTTGGAGATCAGCCGCTGCTTGTCATCGCTAAGCAGCTTGCGCACATCCTCGGCCTTTTGATAGTTGACGATGAATGCCTCGGAGCGCAGCGGCTCCAGGTCGGCAATCTGATTACGCGCCTCGAGCTCGAGCTTTTCCTTGGCGGCAATCTCGTCGCGCGGCGCCACCAGGATGACGTTGCCGTTCTTGCGCATGTCCAGGCCCTTGCTCTGCAAGATGATGTCGAGCGCCTGGTCCCATGGAACGTCTTTTAGCCGCAGCGTGATCGTGCCGCCGACCGAATCGCTGGTGATGATGTTCAAGTTGGTGAAGTCGGCAATGACTTGAAGCAGAGAGCGGACGTCGACGTTCTGGAAATTCAGCGACAGGCGCTCGCCCTGGTAGCCCTGCCGCGTACCCTGGAACAGTCGCGTTGGATCTTCGCGTACCGGCCGCACCTCGAGCACAAAGCGCGTGTCGCTTTGATACGCGTTGTGCTCCCACACCCCGCGCGGTTCAACCACCAGGCGAGCGGTGTTGCCCTGCTGGCTGGCGGTGACTTGCGCGACCGGCGTTGCAAAGTCGGACACGTCGAGCCGGCGCTTTAACGAATCGGGCAACGTCGTGTTCTGGAAATCGACGATGACGCTATTGCCCTGCTGTCGAATGTCGACGTTGGTATTCGGATCAGAAAGATCGACCACGACGCGACCTTCGTTCTCGGCGCCACGCCGAAAATCGATGCCGCGCAGCGTACGGCTGCCGGTGAAAGCCGAAGGCCCGGCCGTAACCGGCGCTGCACCCGACGGCGACGCTTGCGCCATGGTTGTTGCGGCCGCACCCGGAGGAGGACGGAACGTGCTGGTATCTGCCGCGCCTCCAAGCGCAATCAGAACGCGCTTGCCCTCGACCGTCACTGTGTGCGTCAACGGCCGCTTCAGATTCAACACCACGCGCGAACGACCGCCGGCCTGCACGACATTGACCGAGCGCACGTCGCCCTGGTTGAGCTCGACCATATTCTTGCCGAGGCCGTTGACCGTCGCGGGCATATCAAGCGCGACGCGCGCCGGATTGGCGACCGAAAAGCTCGCGGGCACGCCTTGAGGAGCGTTTCTCAGCTCGATGCTGACCACCACGCCGGTGCTCGTCTGCGTGGCATCGACGCGCTCGATCGCGTTGCCGGGATCGGCCCCCGCGGTCTGCGCCGATGCAGCCATCGCAGTGGCAATCAAGCCCAGCGCCGCCGCTGCTCGCGACAGACACACGGCCACATTCCGGATCGAGACACTCATCGCTTGCTCCCTTGTTGCCGCGCGGCGGCTTCCTGCAGTTCCAGCTTGGTGGGTCGTTCGATCCACTCGCCGGCGGCGTCCTGGACGATTTCTTTCAAGTCGACTTCGGTTTCAGAAATTTTGGTAACCAGGCCGAAATTCTGTCCGACGTAATTTCCACGGCGAATCATGAACGTCTGGCCGGCCGCATCGATCAACGCAACCTGATTGCCAGACTGACGCAGCGTGCCCACCATTTTCAACTGGTCGAGCGGATAACCTTCCAGCATCTCGCGCCGGCGGTCCAGATCGGGCCTGATCGAACTGGTGCTCGATCTCGACTGCGCTTGGCGCGCGGCTGCCAGAATCATTTTCTGTGGATCAAACGGCTCGATCAGCGCCTTCGCCTCATACGTGAACGGCAAAAATTGTTTGGGCTCGGGTACCGGTTGCGTGGTGGGTCGCATCGTCTTGCGCGTGTCATCCATCCAGGCACGCAATTCGCCTTCATTGCCGCCGCCACAACCGCCAATAATTACCATCAGCCATGTCAGCGCAGCAACGCGAGTAGAAATCACTGAGGGTTTCACTTTCCGGCCCCCTTCTTCTCGAGTTTCGCTTTGGCGGCGCGCTGGGCGGCGATCTCTTCGGGATCGAGATAGCGATAGGTCTTGGCCGTTGCGTCGAACGTCAGGTTGCCACCCTTGCCGGTCTGCAAGTTGAGATTGTTGAGCGTCACGATTCGAGGCAGATTGGCAATGTCGCTCGCGAACGCGCCCAGGTCGTGATATTTGCCTGACACCTTGACCGCGATCGGCAGCTCGGCGTAGTACTCGCGCACATTGGTCTGTCCCGGGCGGAACAACTCGAAGTCCAGGCCGCGTCCGACGCCGGCCTGGTTGATGTCCGACAGCAGCGCATCCATTTCGGACTTGCTGGGCAGCTGCTTTTCAAGTGTCAAAACGTACTGGCTGACCTGCTCGCGCTGCTTGCGCAACTCGTCAAGATTGATGGCTTGCTGCAGCTTGCCCTTGTATTCGTCTTTGAGCTTCTGCTCTTCGGTTTGAAGCTGTTCGAGCTGGTCTTTTTGCCCGCTCCACAGTGCAAACCAGCCGCCGACCGCGCAGATGGCGATTACAAACAGCCACATCGTGATGCGCGGCGCCGCCGGCCATGAGCCGACGTTATCCAGGCTCAAACCCTGAAACTGAGATGAGAGACTACGACCGGTTGCCATCGATTCCTCGTTCTACCAATTACTTCTTAGCGGGCACGTTCGGCGCCGAAGACGACACGATGCTGGGCGTCGATTGCACCGCGGTGGGCACAGGCGTGGTCGGCACCAAATTCGGCTTCGCGCCCGGCTGCGCCTGCATCAGCGCCCGTTCCGGTGTTTGCTTCAGCGAAAAATTAAGCGAGAACTCGAACACGCGGCGATTCAGGCCCTGCGGTCCGGTGCCGGCAACCTTGATCTCGATCAGCTCAGGCCGCTCGAGCACCCGCGAGTTGTTCTGCAGGTTGCGCAGAAACTCCGAAACGCGCTCGTTGGATGCCGCCCAACCACTGACGTTGACGCGCCGGTCCTCCTGCTTGATGCTCTTCAGGTAGATACCCTCCGGCACTTGCTTGGCCACTTCGTCGATCAGATACACCGGCAGATTGCGGTCGGCCTGCAGGTCTTCAACCGCGCGCTGGCGGGCACGTAAGCCGTCGATCTCGGCGCGCAGCGAGGCGATTTCCTTGATTTGAATGTCAAGCTTGCGGTTCTCCGCACGCACGAACTCGTTGCGTGATTCCTGGTTCGAGATGTAGCCCTGCAAAACCGTCCACACGGCGGCGATCATCAACAGGCCCGCCACCGCGGACAACGCGGTCGTCACCCAGAAGACTTTCTTCTGCCGCTCGCGCCTGACTTCGCGATGCGGCAGTAGATTGACGCGCGGTGTGGTCATTTGTCGAACCTCCGCATCGCCAGCCCGCAAGGGGTCAGCAGCGCCGGCGCGTCGAGCCGCAGTTGCTTCTCGCGAATGTTGGACGAAATTTCCATCCCCTTGAACGGCGAAATGACCGAGGCGGGGACTTGCGAGCGCTCCATTAACGCTTCGGGCAGGCCGCTCAACACGGCCGAGCCGCCCGCCAGCATGATCTGATCGACGCGACTGTACGGCGTCGACGTAAAGAAGAATTGCAATGCGCGCGTGATCTCGATGGTGGCGGTGTCGAGAAACGGCCTCAGCACGGCAGCTTCGTAATCAGCGGGCAGATCGCCGCTGCGTTTTTTCTGTTCGGCCTCCTCGGCCGGGATACCGTAGGTGCGCGAGATGTCGCCGGTGAGCTGCTGGCCACCGAACGGCTGCTCGCGCTCGTAGATCGCTTCGCCGTCGTGCATGACCGTGACGGCGGTGGTGTTGGCGCCGACGTAGAACACGGCGATCACGAGGCCTTCGCCGCTATTGGGAAGCTGCTCGATCAGACGCTCGATCGCCGAACGCGCCGCGTACGACTCGACATCAACGACCACCGGCTTGAGCCCGGCGGCCTGCGCTACGGCAACGCGGTCTTCGACACGCTCCTTGCGCGACGCGGCGATCAATACTTCGACGTCGTCGGGCGCATTGGGTATCGCGCCCATCACCTGAAAATCCAGGCTGACCTCGTCGAGCGCAAACGGAATGTACTGATTGGCTTCGCTCTCGACCTGCATCTCGAGCTCTTCTTCACGCAGGTTGGCGGGCAACGCAATCCGCTTAGTAATCACGGCCGATGCTGGCAGCCCCATCGACACGTTCTTGATTTTGCCGCCGGCGCGCCGCCAGGCACGTCGGACTGCTTCGGCGACCACATCGATCTTGTCGACGTTGCCGTCGACAACCGCGCCGCGCGGCAGCGGCTCGATGGCGTAGCGTTCCAGGCGCAGCGTGCCTTTGCCCGCCTCGGAGAGTTCGACGATCTTGATGCTCGACGAACCGATATCGAGGCCGACCAGCGGCGGCGCTTTAGGTGAAAAAGGCAGATCAAAGGCCAAGGCGATGCTCCCAGCAGCAGGCGATGCTCATACAGAATGCTCAACGGTGCGTCATAAGACAGATCAAGACTGGATATCGACGATCTCTTCAGTCCCCTGATCCGGCCGATCGCTAGCCGTTTTTCCTTTTATTTCGAGCGTTTACCGCAGTTTCATTGGACGCTACACGAAATCCTATCAACATACGCAAAACCCACACAAGCCCCGTGTTCGGCCTAATCGTGCCCTTTTTGGGGGATCAACCTCGAACATCCACCTGTAGTCATCGTCCAACGTGACGTTAAGCCGGCGCGCTTGCGCACAACCCACTCCTATAATCTCGCACTCGGTCTGCAGCGAAGCGCAAAAAAGCGGTCGCTCACACGCCCAACTCGGCCCAACTCGCTGCAGCACTCTCCAACGAACGTAACGTGAGCTCCCGCAATTCCGACAATGACGACGAAGACGCGCCGCGCAAGGCGCTGCCGTGGTATTGGCGCGCGCTGCGCGCCACCGCCCTGATTGCTAGCGGCGGCCTGGTGGGCGGCGCCCTGATCGTCGTGTTCGTGTTCGCCCTGGTCTACGCCAATCTGCCGCCCATCGATGCGCTGACGGACTACCGGCCGAAGATTCCACTGCGCGTCTGGACCGCAGACGGAATATTGATCGGCGAGTTCGGCGAAGAGCGGCGCGAGTTTGTGCCCCTGTCGGAGATTCCGGAAGAACTGAAGAAAGCCATCCTCGCGGCCGAGGATGACAGCTTCTACCAGCATCACGGCGTCGATTACGCAGGTCTGGCGCGCGCCTTCGTGACCAATTTCGCATCGGGCCGCCGCGGTCAGGGCGGCAGCACGATCACGATGCAGGTCGCGCGCACGTTCTTTCTGAGCTCGGAACGCAGTTATGTTCGCAAGCTGTATGAAATCGCGCTGGCGTACAAGATTGAGTCGTCACTCTCTAAAGATCGCATCTTCGAGGTCTACACAAACCAGATTTTTCTCGGCCAGCGTGCTTACGGGTTTGCGTCGGCGTCGCAGATTTACTTCGGCAAGAAGCTGAAAGATCTGACCACCGCCGAAATCGCGACACTGGCGGGACTGCCGGTGGCGCCCGCGGCGTACAACCCGTTCGTCAATCCGAAGCGCGCCAAAGGCCGTCAGCAATACGTGCTGGCGCGCATGTTGCAGCTGAACTACATCGACCAGGCCACACACGACGCAGCACTCGCGCAGGAGTTGAAGCCGCGCGCGGCCAACTACGCGGTCGAGCAGGCGTTCAAGGTGCGCCTGCACGCCGAGTACGCCGCCGAGCTGGCGCGCCAGCTGGTGTTCGAGGTGTTTCGCGAGGAAACCTACACACGCGGGTTGAACGTGTTCACCACCCTGCGCAAGGACGATCAGGAAACCGCGTACACGGCGCTACGCGCGCAGGTACTCGCCTACGACCGCAAGTACGGCTATCGCGGGCCCGAGGCGTTTATCGAGTTAAACGCCGACCCGGTGGTGCGTGAGCAGCGCATCGAAGACGCGCTGATCGAGGCGATCGACAGCCCGAATCTAGTGCCCGCGGTCGTACTCGAAGCCGCTCCGGCCCTGGTGCGCGCCGCGCTGCAGGGCGGCGCAACGATCGACATCAAGACCGAAGGCTTGCGCTTTGCTGCGCCGTCGCTGTCACCGAAGGCGCAGCCCAACCGCAAGATCGTGCCGGGCGCCGTGATCCGCGTCACCCGCGATGACAAAGGGATATGGCAGATCGTGCAATTGCCGCAGGTCGAAGCCGCGTTCGTGGCGGCCGGTTCGAAGGACGGGCAGATCAAGGCACTGGTCGGCGGCTTCGACTTCAACCTGAACAAGTTCAATCACGTGACGCAGGCCTGGCGCCAGCCGGGGTCGAGCTTCAAACCGTTCATTTACTCGGCGTCGCTCGAAAAAGGCTTCATGCCGAGCACGCTGATCAACGACGCGCCGATCAGCATCGATCCGAACCTGACGGGCGGGCAGTTGTGGGAACCGAAAAATTACGACGGCAAATTCGACGGACCGATGCGGTTGCGCCAAGGCCTGGCGAGATCCAAGAATCTTGTTTCGATCCGCATCCTGCAGGCCATTGGCCCCCGCTTCGCGCAAGACTGGGTCACGCGGTTCGGTTTCGAGGCCGAGCGGCACCCGGCGTATCTGACGATGGCGCTCGGCGCCGGCGCAGTCACGCCATTGCAGATGCTCAACGCCTATTCAGTATTCGCCAACGGCGGCTACCGCTTGAACGTGCACCTGGTCGCCAAGGTCACCGACAGCACCGGCAAGGTGTTGATGGAAGCGAAACCTTTGCAGGCGGGCGACGAGGTCAATCGTGTGCTCGGCGCGCGCAACGCATTTCTGATGGATAACCTGTTAAAGGATGTGGCCCGCTACGGCACCGCGGCGCGCGCGGGCAGCGCGCTGAAGCGTCCGGACATCGCGGGCAAGACGGGAACCACCAACGATTCACACGACGCGTGGTTCGCCGGTTATGGCGGCGACCTGGTGGCAGTGAGCTGGATGGGATTCGATCAGCCGCGCCCCCTGGGAGAGCGCGAAACCGGCGGCGGCCTCGCGTTGCCGATCTGGATTTCGTATATGAGCAAGGCGCTCAAAGGAGTGCCCGAAATCACGCGCGACGTTCCGAGCGGTGTCGTCAACCTCGGCGGCGAATACTACTTCGTCGAGCATCAACCGGGGCACGGGGTGGCGAGCGTCGGCCTGGAAGACGTGTTGCCGCCCGAAGAGCAGGTCAAACGAGAGTCCGTGCG